>CACYDZ010000278.1 GCA_902773265.1 uncultured Ruminococcus sp. | reverse complement strand
TGTTTTTCTATAATGAAAAATTACACATTTCAGAAAATCATTCCAACCGTTCAGGCAGAAGAATTTTTATGGAGGATAGCTATGTTAAATATCGGTTGTCATCTGTCAGCGTCAAAAGGATTTTTATCTATGGGAAAGGAAGCTGTTTCGATAGAGGCAAATACCTTTCAGTTCTTTACCAGAAATCCAAGAGGGTTTCAGGCAAAACCTCTGGATTTGGACGATGTAAACGCATTTTTGTTATATATTAAAGATAAGAATTTCGCTCCGATTGTTGCCCATGCTCCTTATACCCTCAACGGTTGTTCCGCTGACCCAAAAATCCGTCACCTTGCCACTCAGACCATGCTGGACGATATTCAGCGTATGGAATATCTCCCCAACAATTACTATAATTTTCATCCGGGCAGTCATGTCAGGCAAGGCGTGGAAACAGGAATTACCTATATTGTTAAGATGCTCAATACCATCTTAACTCCTGAACAGACCACTACTGTCCTTTTGGAAACAATGGCAGGTAAGGGCAGTGAAATCGGCAGAAATTTCAGGGAATTGCAGACCATCATGGAAAATGTAACATTAAATCATAAGTTGGGAATTTGTCTGGATACCTGTCATGTATGGGACGGCGGTTATGATATTGTGGGTAATCTCGAAAATGTTCTGGAAGAATTTGATAAGATTATCGGTATCCATAAATTATGTGCTGTCCATCTCAACGACAGCAAAAATATCTGTGGCAGTCACAAAGACCGTCATGAAACTATCGGCAACGGTCATATCGGTCTGGATGCACTCGTTCGTATCATCAATCACCCTAGTCTTTGTCATCTGCCCTTTGAACTGGAAACGCCCAATGACCTTAACGGTTATGCCCAAGAAATACGGTTATTAAGAAGTCTATACACACAGTCATAAAAAAGAAAGCGGTGTCAACAGTGAAACAGGTCTGTTCGATATGCCACGAAAAGGCAAGTATCTGGACAAGAATGAAAATTAAAGACGGATTTCTTTGTGGAAAATGTGTCGCAAAATGCAGTGAACATATCCTCAATACTATCAGAACTTTTACCGTAAGCGATATCCGAAAACATCTTGCCTACCGTCACGAAAATAAAACCAGTGAACGCTTTCAGAAATTCCGTCCTGATATTACTCTCGGTAAACATCAGACTTTACAAATTGACAGTGTACACCGTCTTTGGTCATTGAATACCAATCGTCCATTTCGTCATAATGATAATCCTGATATCTTTTCCCTCTCTCAAATTAAGGCTATCCGCACAGATATCCGAAAGGAATGTATCAATAAATTTGAAAAATTCAATGGAAAACTCAGCCGTGTTCCCAACCGGCTCAGACGGAAAATTAACCGTACACCGCTTTATGGTTATTGGTTCTACATTATGATAGATGTTCAGCATGAGATGTTTTCCACTCTTACTATGCGGCTGAATCAGTATATTATCACTGACTGGAATAAGGAAACTTATCAGAATACGGTGAACATGATGAATGAAATCACCCGGACTTTACAACAACTTTCAGGAAAGGCAGGAAACAGTGAACAATGACGGATAATATGAATGATTTGAAAAAGATGTGTCTGGAATGTAAAAAATGCCGTTTGTGTGAAACCAGAACAAATCTGGTTTTCGGTGTCGGCAATGAAAACGCTGATGTACTTTTTATCGGCGAAGGTCCGGGAGAAAATGAAGATTTGCAGGGTGAACCGTTTGTAGGTCGTGGCGGAAAACTGCTGGACAAAATGCTTAATGCCGTTGACCTTGACCGTAAAAAGAATATTTATATTGCCAATATGGTCAAATGTCGTCCTCCCAAAAACCGTGACCCTCTCCCTGATGAACAGGACGCTTGTATCGGCTGGCTGAGAAATCAGGTAAAAATTATCCGTCCGAAAATTATTGTCTGTCTGGGCAGGGTTGCGGCTACAAAAATTATCAAGAAAGATATGAAAATCACTAAAGAACATGGTATTTTCTTTGAGAAAAACGGTGTAGTCATGATGGCTACTCTTCACCCGGCAGCTCTGTTGCGTGACCCTCGCAAAAAGCCTGATGCCTTTGAAGATTTTCAGAAACTGCGTGACAAAATCAAAGAAATCTGTCCCCATACCTATGATTAGAAAGTTCTGTCTGAGTGGTTGATAAACAGGTCAAAATTTGCGTACGCAAATTTTGGATTTTCTTGGGCAGTTAAAGGGCTTTGCCCTTTAAAATCCTATCAGGGGCTTTGCCCCTGAACCCCACCACTTTTTGAAAAAAGTGGACAAAAACTTTCAGTTGTCATAGCTATCAGTGATTTTTCTCCAAAAATGTGGACAAAAACTTTTCCCTGTCACCGTTGTAGGAGTATGAATTACAAATTGCTAACAGTTATGAAATATTTGTTAATCTTGTTCAGATTTATGCAAAATTTGTTGAAATTTATTTTATTTTCGCTATAATAGAGGGGTAATCCTAAAATCTGAAGAAAGGAGAACGATAAATCATGAAAAAACTGCTTTTGTTATTTTGTGCTGTATCTATAATGACATTGAGTGCAACGGGGTGTAATTCGCCATCAACTGATGATATACCTACACAACCTCCTACTCAAATTCCTACACAACCCCCTACTCTTCCTCCTACACAAGCTCCTCCCCCTACTCAACCTCCTACAGAACCTCCTACTCAGACACCGGAAATTCCTCCGGAAGACAATACTTTCTATACCATCATAGAAGAACCTATCACAACACCCCCTCCTACAGAAATACCTATCACAACACCCCCTCCTACAGAAATACCTACCGCTCCGCCTACACAACTTCCTACCGAAGAGGAAAGTTCTCCATCTTCAGACAATGAAACAGTTGCAGGCAGTTGGACACTCGCTTACTATGAACGCAACGGCAGACATATCTCCCCCAGAACAACTATTGTCTACACTTTTAATATTGATGGTACATTCTCGGTAAACAATAATAATTTTGAAAGAACAGGGCGTTATTCATTCAACGGAGAGATTTTGTCCTATGTATCTGATATCAACGGAGAAATCGGCAACTTTGTCTTTGACGAAACAAAAGATATCCTCACCGACAGAGATGGTGACAATATTGCGGTATTCATGAGAAATGAGTAAAAAAATCATTAAAATTTAATAAAAACATTATTAATAATTTGTTAAGTTTTTTTTTGAGTGTATATTCAAATCAAACATACTTTATGGTATAATTGTTATGATTAATTATCATTATACAGAAAAGGAGACAATGTTAATGAAATTAGGTAAAAAAACGCTTTCGGTTATTTTATCGGCAGCAATGGTGACAACACTGGTGGTAAGTTCTGTCGCTTCCTCCTCTGCCACCGATACAACACCGAAAACCGTTTCCAGCTTTTCATGGGATAATGCGTCCGTTTATTTCCTTTTGACAGACCGTTTCAATAACGCTGATACAAGTAATGACCACTCCTATAACAGAGGTCTTAATCGTGATGGGTCTGTATCAACGGATATCCTCACTGATGCCGGTTGTTTTCAGGGCGGTGACTTCAAGGGAATAACACAGAAAATCAATGAGGGCTATTTTGATAATCTGGGTGTCAATGCGTTGTGGATATCTGCCCCTTACGAACAAGCTCATGGCTATACCGTTGGCGGTGACGGAGCAAAAAGTTTTCCTCACTATGGCTATCACGGTTATTATCTGCTTGACTACCTCAACACTGACGCAAATTTCGGTACAAGAGAAGAATTTAAAGAAATGGTAGATACTGCTCACAGTCACGGTATCAGAATTGTCATGGATATCGTTATGAACCATCCCGGATATTCTACAATGTACGATATGAACGAATACGGCTATGGAACACTGAAAAGCGGTTGGGAAGATGTCTATTACGATTTCGGCAATATCAACAGTACCTACTACAGCAAGATTGATTATGACCATAATGCCTCTGACTGGGCAAAATGGTGGGGTACAGACTGGATTAGAGCGGGTATTGCCGGATATACTTCAGGCGGTAATGACGACTTGACAAAGGGTGTTGACTATCTCCCTGACTTCCGCACAGACTCTACAAAAGAAGTCGATATTCCTGAACTTTTGAAAACCAAATGGACAAAAGAAGGCACTTATGACGCAAATGTTGCTAAGACAAATGCTTGGTTTACCAAAAACGGTTATGCGAAAACACCAAGAAATTATCAGATTTGCTGGCTGGCTGACTGGGTAAGAGAATATGGTATTGACGGTTTCCGTTGCGATACAGCTAAACATGTCGATAAGGAAGCATGGGGTGCATTAAAAGCGGAATGTGTCCTTGCACTTAATGAGTGGAAAGCGAACAATCCTGATAAAGTGCTTGACGACAGCGATTTCTGGACAACAGGCGAAAATTATGGTATGGCTCTTGAACCCTCCAGTGATTACTATACTACCGCTGGTTTTGACTCCATGATTAATTTTGAAAACGGTGGCGGTATGCCTGCACTTGATAAACTTAATGACAGATATGTGGATTATGCGTCAAAGATTAACAGCAACGATAATTTCAATGTATTGACTTACATTTCTTCACATGATGATAAAATGGCAAATGCCAAATCAGGTGCAGATATGTACTATCAGGGTTCTGCTTTTGAACTGTTGCCCGGTGCTATCCAGATTTATTACGGCGATGAAACAAACAGACAGAAATTGCCTATGGTCAAGTTGCCCACAGGTGGCAGACTGGCTCTTAATGACCACGCTCTGAGAAGTTTCATGAACTGGGACGAGATGGATAACGATTTGCTGGCACACTGGCAGAAAGTCGGACAGTTCAGAAACAACCATGTTGCTGTCGGTGCAGGTCAGCACAGCTCAATTTCAAGCAGTTCTGCTGAAAGCACAGCAGGCAGTGTTGTTGCTTTCAGCAGAACATATGATAAGAACGGTGTTAAAGATGCTGTTGCCTGTGCAATTACCTCTTTTGCCAATACAGATGTAAATCTTGATGTATCTTCTCTCTTTGAAGACGGTACAAAGGTGGTCAATGCTTATGATGGTACACAGGCAGTCGTTACAGACGGCAAAGTAACTTTCAGCAGTGGCGAACATAATACCATTCTTGTTGAGAAATATAACGAACCTGTTATTGAACCTCCTACAGAAGAAACTCCTACATCTCCTGAAGAAAATCCGCTTTCTGACGGCACTATCTCTTATAATGAGCGTGATGTCGAAGGAAGTACTCTCATCGTTGATATGCAGAACAGACTGGCTTCACTCGGCTACTATCAGTCATCAGCTACAGGTGTATTTGACGACAATACCCTCAAAGCTATACATGAATACTTTAAAAAATCCAATATAAAAGAGGAAGATTTTATTACTAAGGCACAGTACGATGTACTTATGTCCGATAAAGCTGTTGCCAAAGAGGAAACTTCTACCAATCCAACTAATCCCACTGATAAAGGTACTGAAAAAACTCAGACTCAGCCTACATCAGCCAACAACGGCGGTAACAATACCAACAGCAATACAAATTCCGGAAATACCGCAACTACTACCGATACTACAGGTAAAGTGGCAACAGGTGACTCCACAACAACAGCCGGTATGATTTCTTTACTCTTGTTGGCTGGTGCTACCGTAACTTTTGCTAAAAGAAAAATTAAAGAACAATAATTTCTATTTTTTACTATAATCAATCAACAGACTATTTTTATCTGTTATCAAGGATAGAAATAGTCTGTTGTAGTATATGGTGTGAATTTTTGGAGTTGATTTTAATGAAAAATTATGTTTATAAACCAAGAGGTGTATGTTCCCGTCAGATAACTTTTTCGCTTGAAGACGGCAAACTGCATAATATCCGATTTATGGGCGGTTGTCCCGGAAATTTAAGTGCTATTTCCAAATTACTGGAAGGAGCTGATGCCCAAAATACAGTAAAACTACTCAAAGGTAATGATTGCGGTGGCAGAGGCACTTCCTGTGCTGACCAGCTTGCACTGGCTGTTGAACAGGCTTTACAGGAGTAAATTTTCCCTACCGAAAAATGATAACGAACTTATGGCTATGACAACTGAAAAGTTTTTGTCAACTTTTTTCAAAAAGTTGTGGGGTTCAGGGGCAAAGCCCCTGATAGGATTTTAAAGGGCAACGCCCTTTAACTCCCCATAAAAATCCAAAATTTGCGTAAGCAAATTTTGACAACCATAACTTGTTTATCAACCACTCAGGCAGAATTTTTCCGGATAAGGTAAAAATTTCATGCAAAGTTCAATCGTAATTAATAATTTAGTCAAAAAATTAGTCTATAATATAGCTATTGAAAACGATTATAAGATTTTTTCATCTCCCTTTTGATAATATATTTGATTCGAATGAGCAATTCATTTTCAACCACTCGGATTGAAAATGAATTGCTCATTCGATTTTTATAATGAAAAACTATCACTCTAAAAAATAACTTTATTATCTGCACTAATTTCAAATATGCGTTTTTACTGACATACTCATTAAACCAAACGCATATATTAAAACATCAAATTCAGGGAGGTTGCCTTATGCGTTCAGAAGAAAACCGCAAACCTAAAATTCCCCATAATGTCGTTGTAGAAAACAGAAATCTACTTACCCTCACCGGAATAATCCGTATGGGCAGTTTTGATGAACAGGCTGTGGTCGTATACTGCGATTACGGAGAACTGCATATCAGAGGAGAAAAACTGCATATCAACAAACTCAGTCTGGAAAGTAACGAAGTGACCATAGACGGAGAAATCGAAGCTCTGATTTATACTAAAACTAATGCCAACGGCAACTTTTTCAGTAAAATTTTCCGATGAGCTATTCCGAAAGGACAAAGTACTATTATGGATTTTCTTGTTGGTGAACAAATCAATATCTTCCTGTGGGCAATCGTATGCGGAGTGGTGACAGGAATTATTAATGAACTGTTTCGTTTTATGCGTTATGCAGGATTTTCTGGCAAAACGGAAATTTTTATACAGGATATCCTTTTTATGAGTATTTGCGGAGCAGTTACATTCTTTTTCAGCTTATGTTATAACAACGGCAATGTCAGAACATTTATTATTTTTGGCGAATTAGTAGGCTTTCTGATTTTTCGCTATAGCGTAGGACTACTCAGCGGAAAAATTTTTAGTGTCCTGTTCTGGCTGATGAAAACGGTCATTTCATGGATTAAAAAGATGTTTAATGCAATATTTATAAAAATTATAAATATAATTTCCTATTTAATAGCTAAAATACCGTTATTTCATAAAAAATCAAAAATAGCTTGCAATAGAGGGAAATTTTATTGTATAATAACTAAAAGTATAAATGTTTTTAAAAGGTAAGTGGAACTGATGAAATTGACCGAAATGAGTGAAAACACCATCAGGAAATTCAGAAACAGAAAAAAAGCAACACCTACATCACAGGAACTCAGTCGTGTAAACAGATTGATATTGATTATCTTTGCTGTCTTTATGGTGTATGCTTTAGTAACAGTGCTGTCGCAAAGAAGAAATATCGAACTTAAAACGCAGGAACTGGAAAGCAAAAAAAATGAGATTGCCATTCAGGAACTGAAAAGCGAAGAAATCGACAACATACTTAATTCTAACGAAGCCGATAATGCAGCCTATATTGAGAAATCTGCAAGAGAAAATCTGGACTATGCTTATAAAGATGAGCGTATCTTCATCAACATCTCAGGCGATTGATTTTTTGGGTGTGTATTGATATAAAATCATATTAAATTTAATTTAGGGGGACATTTTTTTAATGGCTGTTGAAGTTGGGCGTATTTTAGAGGGTAAAGTGACAGGAATCACAAATTTCGGAGCTTTTGTGGAACTGGAAGAGGGCAAATCAGGAATGGTACATATTTCAGAAGTAGCCCCTGTTTATGTGGAGAAAATCAGCGACTTTCTGGAAGAGGGACAAACCGTCAAAGTAAAAGTACTCAGTGTAGATGAAGAAAGCGGAAAAATCAGTCTTTCCATCAAAAAGGCTACCGAAAATAACGAAAAAAAACAGAACAGGCGTGCTGACGGAGGAAGAAAAAATTTTAGTAACAATTACAGCGGTAAAAAAGGTGGTTATAACAGAAATAACGGTAAACCATCTTCGCAAGGTTCAACTGCTTCTATGACAGGACCCGGTAACTTTGAATGGCAACCACGAAAAAGTGATTCAGGTAATTTTGAAGAGCTTATGACAAGTTTTAAAAAATCCAGCGAAGAAAAATTTTCGAGTATGAAAAAAAATTCTGATATTCCCAGAAGACCGAGAAGAAATTCAAAACCTTAATCGCAAAAATAGACAAAGTGAAAAAAGTTTCCTCATATTTTCGCAATACGGGGAAACTTATTTTATGTCGGTAAAATTTATCAGAAAGAAGTAAATGACTATGCAGAATATTAATATACAATGGTTTCCCGGACATATGACAAAGACAAAACGGCGTATACAAGCTAATCTGAAATTGGTAGATGCTGTTGTGGAAATTATAGATGCCCGTATACCTGTGAGCAGTCGTAATCCTGATTTGGATAAACTTATTCAAAATAAACCACGCATAATCCTGATGAATAAATGCGATATGGCAGACAAAATACAGACAAAGCGTTGGATTAATTACTATCAGTCACAAAATATCAAGGCTATTCCTGTTGATTGCAGAAGTGGTAAGGGGTTAAATCTGTTTATCCCAACGGTGAAAAGTGTACTTGCTGATAAAATCGAACAGTGGGAAGCTAAAGGTATGAAAAACAGAGCTATTCATCTTATGGTAGTGGGTATACCCAATGTCGGAAAATCATCATTCATTAACCGAATGGCAAAAAAAGACAGTGCCAAAGTCGAAGACCGTCCGGGAGTTACCAGAGGAAATCAATGGTTTTCAATAGGACAGGGACTGGAATTGTTAGATACTCCCGGAATATTATGGCCGAAATTCGATGACCCTGAAGTTGGTGAAAAGCTGGCATTTACGGGAGCGGTAAAGGACCGGATTACCGATACTGAACTGCTTGCCTACCGACTTCTGGAAGTCATGTGTCAGTACCCTACACCACAGTTTGTCGAAAGGTTCAAGTTACAGGATACTGACCTCCAGAATACACAACCTTATGATTTACTGGAAATCATCGGCAAAAAAAGAGGTATGTTGATGACAGGTGGAAAAGTCAACACGGAAAGAGCTTCTGTTACTGTACTTGACGAATATCGTTCGGGAAAACTTGGCAACATTACTTTAGAATGTGTCTGAATTATCGGTCAAGTTTAGCTATGACAATGAAAAGTTTTGTCCACTTTTTCAAAAGTGGTGGGGTTCAGGGGCAAAGCCCCTGATGGGATTTTAAAGGGCGAAGCCCTTTAATGGATAAAAATTCAAACAAAATTTGCGTAAGCAAATTTTGACAATATGACAAACGGAGAATGACTATGGATTGGTTATTATATGAAAACGAATTGAAAAAGAAAGGCTATCAATATATATGCGGTGTCGACGAAGCCGGAAGAGGTCCACTGGCAGGCGAAGTCTATGCGGCAGCGGTAATCCTTAAACCTGATGAAATCATAGAGGGCGTTAATGATTCAAAAAAATTAAGCGAAAAAAAAAGAGAAAAGCTGTTTGATACCATCATCGAAAAAGTATTAGCCTATGGCATTGCCAGTGCAAGTGTCGAAGAAATTGAAACCATGAATATTCTACAGGCAACCATGCTTGCTATGAAAAGAGCAATCGAAAATTTACCTGTCAAAGCAGATTATGCTATCATAGACGGTAATAAAACGCCTGAATTATCTATACCATGTCATTCTATTATTAAAGGTGACGCAAAATCTATGTCGATAGCCTCTGCATCTATTCTGGCAAAAGTCAGCCGTGACAGAAAAATGAAAGAGTATGCTTTACAATATCCGCAATACGGTTTCGATAAACACAAAGGCTATGGTACAAAAGTTCATGTAGAAGCCTTGAAGCAATACGGAGTTTGTGAAATCCACAGATTATCTTTTCTAAAAAAAATTCTGCCTGAGTGATAAAAGTCAAATAATGATTGTCAAAATCTGCTTACGCAGATTTTGGATTTTTCTGGGGAGTTTAAGGGCTTTGCCCTTAAAAATCCCACAAGGGGCTTTGCCCCTTGACCCCACGAACTTTTTGAAAAAAGTTCGACAAAAACT
>CACYDZ010000277.1 GCA_902773265.1 uncultured Ruminococcus sp. | reverse complement strand
CGCCCTTTAAAATCCTGCCCAAAGGCTCCGCCTTTGGAATCCGCCACTTTTTTGAAAAAAAGTGGACAAAAAACTTTTCATTGTCATCGCTTGACGGTGATATTTTTTTGGGGCGATAGTTTTTGAAATCTATTATCAGAATTTTAGGTAAATATAAAAAAGAAACCGTTTTAGCACCACTGTTCAAATTACTGGAAGCATCTTTTGAATTACTGGTACCGCTTGTAGTAGCGTCACTGATAGATTACGGTATCTTACAAAACAATAAAGGACATATTATCAAATCATTTCTGCTGTTGATTTTGCTGGCAGTTGTCGGACTAATCAGTTCAGTGACGGCTCAATATTTTTCGGCAAAAGCCGCAATCGGTGTCAGTACACAGTTACGCTCGGATATGTTCGCTAAAATACAGAGTTTTTCTTTTTCTGAACTCGATAAACTCGGTACTTCTACCATGATTACCCGTATGACAAGCGATATCCACCAGGTACAGAACGGTGTCAATATGTTTTTACGGTTATTTCTGCGTTCACCGTTCATTGTATTCGGTGCAATGATAATGGCATTCACAGTCGATGTCAAAGGAGCATTGGTATTTGCAGGGACAATACCTGTTTTAGGTATTGTTGTTTTTGCCATTATTCTGGTCAGTATTCCGCTTTACAGGAAAAGTCAGCAGAATCTGGATAACCTTACCGCTAAAACAAGAGAAAATCTCTCAGGGGTAAGAGTAATCAGAGCATTCTGTCAGGAAGAAAAAGAAATTAAAGAATTTCGTACACTCAATGAAATTCTGAATAAGTCGCAAAAATATGTGGGAAAGATTTCCGCTTTGATGAACCCCGTAACTTATGTGATTATCAATGTTGCTATCATTATCCTGATTTATGTTGGTGCATTGAGAGTGGACAGCGGACGGATTACACAAGGTGCCGTTGTAGCACTGTATAATTATATGTCACAGATTTTAGTGGAACTCATCAAACTGGCAAATCTGATTATTACTTTGACAAAATCTGTTGCTTGTGCTAACAGAGTGGAAAGTATCTTTGCCATTCATTCCACTCTGGAAACAATGACGGAAAATGACAGTAATGCCACAACAGACAAAACGGATTATATTGTTTTTGATAATGTCGGGCTGACTTATCAGAATGCCGGTGAAGAAAGTTTAAGTGATATTAATTTCACTGTAAAAAAGGGAGAAACTGTCGGGATTATCGGCGGAACAGGTTCGGGAAAATCTTCACTTGTCAATCTCATTCCCCATTTCTATGATTGTACCAAAGGAAATGTCTATATTGACGGTATCAATGTCAAAGCCTATCCTCCTGAAAGATTGAGAGAAAAAATCGGTATCGTTTTACAGAAAGCTGTACTGTTCAAGGGCAGTATCAAAGAAAATATTCTTTGGGGAAATCCTGATGCAACAAAAGAAGATGTCGTAAAGGCAATAGAAATATCACAGTCAGAAGATGTCATTTCGGCTAAAAAGGACGGTCTTGACGAAATGATTGAACATGGTGGCAGAAATCTTTCGGGCGGACAAAAACAAAGACTGACTATTGCCAGAGCGATTGTCAGAAATCCTGACATTCTTATTCTTGATGACAGTTCATCAGCTTTGGACTATGCTACTGACGCTAAATTGCGACAGGCTATTCATTCACTGGATAAAAATATGACCGTCTTTATTGTATCGCAAAGAACATCTTCAATTATGTCGGCAGATAAAATCCTTGTGCTTGATGACGGCAGGATTGTCGGTATGGGAACACACGAACAACTGATGGAAAACTGCGGTATCTATAAAGAAATTCATCTTTCTCAGACAAGATAGGAGGCTGACATTTTGAAACAAATACAAACGATAAAGAAAATTCTCTCCTATATTAAACAGTACAGAATGTATTTAGTATTTTCAATAGTGTTGGCTGTCATCACGGTTGCCTTTACACTATACATTCCTGTTCTTATCGGTAAAGCGATTGACTGTATTGTTGGTGTGGGAAATGTCAATTTTGAAAAGATTTTTGCTGTCTTTTCACAGATAGCCGTGCTTTCTCTTCTGACCGCACTCTTTCAGTGGATAATGAACCTGATGAATAATAAGATGACTTACCATGTGGCAAGAGATATCCGCAATCAGGCGATTGCCAAAATCGAAACTTTACCGCTGGATTATCTCGATACACACGCAAACGGAGATACATTAAGCCGTATTATTGCTGATGTTGACCAGTTTTCTGACGGCTTACTGATGGGGTTTACTCAGCTTTTTACAGGTGTTATTACTATTATCGGAACTCTTGCTTTTATGCTTTCGGTCAATTTTATCATAACGATGGTTGTTGTGGTGATAACTCCTCTATCACTTTTTGTAGCTAAGTTCGTTTCTTCAAAAACTTATCATCTCTTTAAACTGCAATCGGAAATTCGTGGCGAACAGACTGCCTTTATTGAAGAAATGATTGAAAATCAGAAAGTTGTACAGGCGTACAATCATCAGAAAGAAAATCAACAGAAATTTGAGGAAATCAATCAGCGTCTGGCAAAAAGTTCATTAAAAGCACTGTTCTTTTCGTCACTCACTAATCCCAGTACAAGATTTGTCAATAATATCGTCTATGGCGGTGTTGCCCTTTCGGGGGGACTGATGGCAATAATGGGAATGCTTTCGGTGGGAAGTCTGACCTGTTTTCTGAGTTATGCCAATCAGTATACCAAACCTTTTAATGAAATTTCAGGTGTGGTTACTGAATTGCAGAATGCTCTTGCCTGTGCTGACAGGGTGTTTGAACTTCTTGAAACGCCGTCTGAAATCAGCGATACACATAACCGGCACTTACCTGAGAATGTCAGCGGTAATATTACATTGAATAAGGTGTATTTTTCCTATACGCCCGATAAAAAACTGATAGAAAATTTCAACCTGAATGTTATCAGCGGTCAGAGAGTAGCCATAGTAGGTCCTACAGGGTGCGGAAAAACCACACTGATTAACCTGCTTATGCGTTTTTATGATACTGTAAGCGGTGAAATTACTGTAGACGGCTATGAGATAAAATCTCTTACCCGAAACAGTTTAAGACAAAATTACGGCATGATTTTACAGGAAACATGGTTGAAATCCGGTACAATCAGAGAAAATATTACGATTGGCAAACCTGATGCCACTGACGAGGAAATCATAAACGCTTGCAAAAAGGCTCATTCGCATAATTTTATTAAAAGACTGCCTGATGGATATGATACGGTTATCAGCGAAGATGGAGGAGATTTGTCGCAAGGTCAGAAACAGCTGTTATGTATTTCTAGAATTATGCTCTCGCTTCCCCCGATGCTTATTCTGGACGAGGCAACTTCTTCCATTGATACCCGAACCGAAATGCGTATTCAGAATGCTTTTCAGCAGATGATGCAGGGAAGAACAAGTTTTATTGTCGCTCACAGACTTTCCACTGTCAAAAATGCGGATATTCTCCTTGTGATGAAAGACGGACATATCATTGAACAGGGTACTCATGAACAGTTACTTGAACATGGTGGTTTTTATGCCAATCTTTACAATAGCCAGTTCACTGTGTAGTGTGTATAGTTAAGGGAGCTGTAAAGAAATGACTTCATTTCTTTACAGCTCCCTTTTTTTTTCGGAATATGGGTTGTTTATTTAACAGTGACTGTACAGGTAGCGGTTTTGCCGTTGTGCGTGGTTACAGTAATGATAGTTGTACCAGCCTTTTTGGCAACAATTTTTCCGCTTGCTGTTACGGTAGCCACAGCAGTTTTACTGCTTGAATAGGTATAGGAGGTTGCAGCGTTAGAGGGGGTGAGTGTTTTCTTTAAGGTATAGGTTTCGCCGACCGTTAGTGATAATTCTGTTTTGTCGAGAGTTACAGCAGTAGGAGCTTTTTTCACAGTAACTGTACAAGTAGCGGTAAGACCGTTGGTCGTTTTAACAGTGATAGTAGCCGTACCGACTTTTTTGCCTGTTACTACACCACTTGAAGTTACGGCAGCGATTTCCGTATCACTGCTTGACCATGAACAGTAGGTAGCGGAATTTGTCGGAGTAAGAGTAGCGGTAAGCGTTTCTTTCTGGCTGACGCCGAGTGTCAAAGCCGTTTTGTTGAGAGCTACACCTGTAGGAGCTTTCTTGACAGTGACGGTACAGGTAGCCGTAAGGTTATTGGTAGTTTTGACGGTAATGGTTACTGT
>CACYDZ010000276.1 GCA_902773265.1 uncultured Ruminococcus sp. | reverse complement strand
TGACCCCACAAGCCTTTGAAAAGGCTTGACCGAAACTTTTAATTGTCACAGCTGAACTTGTGATAAACAATCCGAACGAAGTGAGCCATAAAAGTTTTTTGTCCACTTTTTTGAAAAAAAGTGGGCAGGATTTTTAAGGGCGGCAGCCCTTAAATCAGGGGTTCGGGGAGGAACTCCCCGACAAGGCAGCCCTTAAATCAGGGGTTCGGGGAGGAACTCCCCGATTAAATCAGAGGTGTTATAACAATGAGCAAAAT
Organism: uncultured Ruminococcus sp.; assembly: GCA_902773265.1. GTDB lineage: Bacteria > Bacillota > Clostridia > Oscillospirales > Acutalibacteraceae > CAG-964. Next base: position 11,620 of record CACYDZ010000276.1, on the reverse strand, counting down.
CAGACTGGCAGGAGTTGTCAGGGAATCCATTGTAGACGGGCCCGGTATTCGTCTTACCGTATTTACACAGGGTTGTCCGCATCATTGTGCAGGGTGTCATAATCCTCAGACGCACGATTTCAAAGGCGGTTATCTCAGCGATACCGATAATATTTTAAAAGCGATAAAACAAAATCCCATGTTGCAGGGAGTTACTTTTTCAGGTGGCGAACCATTCATGCAATGCGAACCACTTTGCGAACTGGCACAACAATGTCATCATATGGGATTGGATATCATGGTTTATACAGGTTTTACCTTTGAACAGTTGCAGGAAGGTTTTGTACAACACCCACAGTGGAAACAACTGCTTGAAAATGCTGATATTTTGGTAGACGGTAAATTTATTAAAGAACAGAAAAGTCTTATGCTTCATTTTCGTGGGTCAAAAAACCAAAGAATACTCGATGTACCCAAATCATTGAAACAAAAAAAAGCCGTTCTGCTTGACGGAATGAATTAATTGTCGATATTACAGGTTGACAATATTATACGGTTGAGGTATAATATTGTCAACCTGATTTTGTTTTCAGGTTGACAATATTGCTTTATATGAGGAGTTTTGTTATGAATAATACGACTGATTTTCAATCTAAGCATGGTATAGCAGGTATGAAGCGACAGGCAGACCTGATTTATATTGCTATGTTTACCGCAATCATAACCGTTTCGGCACAGATTGCCATACCAACAGCTATTCCATTCACATTACAGACTTTAGGGGTATTCGTTACAGGAGCAATGCTTGGCTGGAAAAGAGGAAGCATCAGTGTTTGCATTTATATCCTACTGGCACTGGTTGGTGTACCTGTTCTGGCGGGGTTCAGTGGTGGTATTGATAAGGTAGTGGGAATTACAGGCGGATATCTTTTCGGATTTATTTTTACAACACTGATTGTCGGTATAATGACAGACCTATTGGGAAAAAAATTATGGGTCTTAGTATCCTCTATGGTGTTTGGTCTGGCAGTATGTTATTTATTCGGGACGGTATGGTTTTGTATTGTCAGCAAAACCCCCTTTCTGGATTCCCTCATGATTTGTGTTGTACCATATTTATTGTTTGATGTATTGAAAATCGTCGTTGCTACTGTTCTGGTGAACCGTCTTGATAAAGTTGTCAAACTGTAAGTTACGCCCTCATCATGTTTTGTGTATCTGTCATTTTGTCGGAAAGGGATATAGTGATGAATTTATATGCAACATGACGGGAATTATAGAATATCTGGAAAAAGACAATCCATTAATCTGTCTTTCTAAAGATTGTGACAGAATTTGTGAATGTTGTCCTAACAGAAACGATACTCTGTGTATGAATGAAAGTAAAGTCAGACAATTTGATTCTGCTTTTCTGCAACAATGTCATCTGAATTTTTCAGCAAATCTACATTGGCAAGACCTTAAAGCATTGGCTGTTTCTGATATTATCCGAAAACAGTTGCTTTCAGAAATTTGCAGAGATTGTCAGTGGCAATGCTGGAAGAATCAGCGATAACCGTATATAAAAAATCATGAAATGTATATGCTTTGCGACAGGTTAAAAATAATAATTAGACTTGTTCGAAAACCTTAAAAAATGAATAGAAATCGATTATACAGGACTTGTTCGAAAACTTAAAGTATAAAAACTACGGTAACTTTCTTATTTTCATCGACAAAATCCTGTGGATTTTTGGTATTTTTTATCCTATCTCGGCAATTCATCCCCGACCTCTATGGGTTGGGGATGAATTGCCGTCAGCCCATAAGGGCTGAAAAATGATTGACAAGGTAATCATTTGATGGTACGATAGAGTAGAAAATATAACAGACCGGATGGTAACGGGAATTGAATAAAGCCTATAAATTTAGAATATATCCAAATTCAGAGCAGAAAACGATACTCGCAAAGACATTCGGCTGTAAAAGAATGATATATAACTACTATCTTGAAAAGCGTATCAGATTGTATAGCAAGAAGCCCCTGCCTCTAAGCAAAGCGTAGGCAGAAAAATATGTCACTTTTGAGTTACCAAACAAGTCTATTGAAAAAAACATCTTATTATGATAAAATAGCAGACATAAATCAAGAAATTTGTACTATCAAAAAAGAGAAAGCAAAGTAGGAACAGATATGACAAAACAAAAGAAAATGATTAAAAAGCGATATATATTTCTGGCAGTATCAGTTGTACTGATATTGTTGTTTTCAGGGATATACATTATCATTGTCGGACAAACCTACAAACTGACACTGGAAACTAATCTTGATACCCTTGACCTTAATAAACTCAATACAAAAATTACTGTCTTTCAGACGGACGATACAAACACGGAACATATTCTCAAAATCAAATCTGTCACTCCCGAAAGACATGAGGAAGGTATGTATATTGTTTTTGAATTTCAGTCTGTAGGAGAAGGAACAGTAAGTTTTCAAGCTGTTTATGACGGAAATCTTGAAGATATATTTCTTGGTACTAAAACACTTTATTCACAAAAGAAATATATGAGTGCAGAGGAACAAAAGGGCGTTCAGTGGAGTTATTTAAATATGACAAATCTTCATGTCAATGCGTTAGGAATTATCTATGATACTGTTTTTGATAAATTTTCGGGAGAATTTATTTTATTTCCTGTCAATCTTCTGATTCTGATGTTATTTGTGGTTGTTATGGGAATAACATTCCGGGAACGGAGAAAAGCAGGCAGGTTTTCTTATACAATGGTCATACTGGTAGGATTTATTCTTTACATGATTGGCAACATAATTACTTTACTCCTTAGTATTCTGGGCAATCTCACTTCATTCAAAAATATACTTACACTTACACTGGGCAATGGTTTTTATTTTATCCTGATGACTTCACCGTTATTATTGATTTTAGCCATAGCGGTAAGTATCAGTAATATCAGTCTTATCCGTCACGAAGGGTTTCGTGTAGTGAATCTGCTGGGTCTTATTCTGGGCATAACGATGCTGACCCATCTGATTTTAAGTTTTGCTTTTTATAATCTTGATTTTTCGGGCATAACCGTAATGACACCTGTGCGTACAATTATCAGTTGTGTATTAGAATATACATTATGTTATATGGAATGTATGTTATTTTCGATTATCATTTGTGCGGTGCTGTCTACGAAATATAAAGTACCGTATAATAAGGATTATATTATTATTTTGGGTTGTGCCATCCGGAAAGACGGTACACCGACCCCTATTTTGCGGGGAAGAATTGACCGTGCCATTGCTTTTGAAAGGGAACAGTATGAAGCGACAGGAAAACACGCTGTATTTATACCGTCAGGCGGACAGGGAAACAATGAAATCATGAGCGAAGCTCAAAGTATGAAAAATTATCTTATGGAACAGGGCATACCTGAAAGACAGATTTTAACAGAAGATAAATCTGTCAATACTTTTCAGAACATGGCATTTTCTAAAAAGGTTATCGAACAGCACGCAGGCGATTTAAAGAAAGTCAACATTGCTTTTTCCACAACAAACTACCATGTTTTTCGTGGCTATGTTCTTGCCAAAAAACTTGGTATGAAAGTACACGGACTTTCAGCAAAAACAAGGTTATATTTTTATCCAAATGCTTTTATCAGAGAATTTATAGGATTGCTTTATGACAGAAAACTCCGTCATATCTTATTTGTTATTCTGCTGATACTGACTTACACACCAATCATTCTGTTGTTAGGAAACGAGTAAAGAACTCCCTGCTGACTGAGCATACACGAGTACCAATGTCATTAACTGAAGTTTGTCATGCCGAACGCAGTGAGAAATCCTATTTTGAAAACATGGCAACCTTAAACCCACCGTCTAAAGCCTGTGGGTTAAGGTTGCCAAAGTGTAGCTTTTTGTCATAATTACAATACGGTATAGAGAGGTTTCAGCCCGAATTTACGCCTGTGGAGTTAGTAAGTTACGAGAACGATGAAGCAGAAAGCCCATTGGCTTTAGACAATGGGTCGTTCACTTATGCCAAAATCGGCTGTCGCCGATTTTGTTTTTTATGGGGCGTTAAAGAATTTCCACCACCCTTTAAAATCCCACAAGGGTCTTTGCCCCAAAATCAACGAGAACAATTTTTCCCCAATACAAAAGACTATGCCTTTAACTTTTTGAAAAAAGTTCGACAAAAACTTTTCATTGTCTTAGCTGACACTTAGTGGAGCAATCAGGGTGAAGTGGGTCTTGAAAGTTTTTTGCTTACTTTTTTGAAAAAAATAAGTTTGAAAAAACGGTTATTAAAAAAGTGACATATCTTTTTAAAGATACGCCACTTTTTGTTTATCGGAAAAATTATTTTTTCTTGTTAGAAACAGATTTTTTGTTCAGCTTGTGTTTCTGCCACATTACCCACAAAGGTCCTGCAATACAGATGGATGAATAACAACCTGAAACAACACCTATCATCATCGGCAAGGCAAAGGTAACAACCGACTTAATATTGAATACCAACGCAAAAACAAATACCGCCAGAATAGCTGCCAGTGTGGTAATAGATGTACATACCGTTCTTCGGAATACCTGTGTAGCACTCTTGTTGAAGAGAACATCAAAGTCAATTTTCTTACCGCCCATACGGTTTCTGTTTTCTCTTACCCTGTCGTAAATGACAATGGTATCGTTAAGAGAGTAACCCAGAATCATCAATGTTACGGCAATAAAGTTACTGTCAAGTGGCATTCTGAAAATCACAAAGGTAAAGTAAATCATCAGCACATCGTGGAACAAGGCTACCAACGCCATGACACCTGCTGACCAGCCTCCGATTTTCTGGAAACGGATAGCAACAAAAATCATCATCAGCACACAAGCAATCGCCACAGCAACAATACATTTCAGAAAGAATTTCCAGCCCATAGAAGATTCTACCGACTGTGAGTCCAACATTTTAAATTCATTTTTGGAAAAATTTTTCTGTAATGTTTTAGTGACATTATCCATCACTTCAGGAGTAATGGTATTCTTTCCTGAAAACTGTACTGCAAGAAGATAACCGTTCTGTAACTGAGTTCCGTCCTCCGTTACGGTAATATTTTCGCTTGTGTTGAAAGTAACTGTGTCAGCCGTTTCTTTTTGTATCAGTGACTGCATTTTTGCCTTGTCTATATCGCCTATGTAATTGTACTGTAAAATAGTACCACCTGTGAACTGGATATCCAGCGTCGTACCGAAAATACAGTTACAGATAATCCCTATCACAAAAATCACAATGGAAATCGAAAAGAAAATTTTAGAAGTTCCCGTAAAATTGAGTATCTTTTTCATTATTTACCGTTACCTCCAAACAACCATTTTTTACGCAGGAATTTCATTCCTGATGCGGATTTCAACATTAATCTTGACGCTGCAACACCCATGATAAAGTTGGCGATAACACCGACAAGCAGGGTATAACCGAATGAGTAAATCGTACCTGTGGTGGAAGGCCCGAAAATGGCTGACAACAGATTGACAGGCCCGAATACCAGCAACAGGATAATCGCAACAATGATGACCGTGATATTACCGTCAAAAATTGCCCAGAATGAACCTTTTGTACCTGTCATAACAGCACCGTCAATGGTTTTACCCGCTCTGATTTCTTCTCTTACTCTTTCGGCGGTGATGATATTAGCGTCAGCACCCATACCTATCGAGAGTATCATACCGGCAATACCGGGTAAAGTCATGGTGAAACTTGGAATAACGGTAAACAATCCTGAAACCGCCGCAATCGAAAGGGAAAGCTGTCCCATCAAAGCCAGAACGGCAATAAAACCAGGAAGTTTATACATCACAATCAGGAAAACGGTCATGAAAATAAGTGCAGCCACTGCGGCATATGCCATCGCTACCAGTGCAGATTCTCCCAGTGTAGGGTGTACTGAACCAAAACTGACTGTTTCCAGTTTGAACGGCAATGCACCCGCATTAATCTTTGTTGCCAAATCCTGAGCTTCTTCCGCATCTTTCAGACCTGTAATGGACGCTTCACCGTTGGAAATGACACGGGATACACTCGGTGCGGAAATCATGATATCATCAAGCCAGATGGAAACTGTCTTTTGCAGATATTTTGTGGTGATGTCGGCAAATACAGAAGCATCTTTTAATTTCAGCTGAACAATATAATTGGTACCGTCCAGACCCGGCTGTGCCAGTTCGATATTGGTACCATCCATGAGAATTTCTTCGGTTTCTCCTGTGGGTGTCTTGTAGATAGGATTGCCGTCGGCATCAAAATCCTGTGACGCATAGGAATTTCCCGGACGGAATGTCAGCTGTGCTGTTGCGGAAATTTCTTCAATAGCTTTCTTTGCGTCAAATTCTTTTTCAGTTTCTTTCCAAGGAAATCTGACAATAATTCTGTCGTTGGAAAAATCAGCATACAATTCATAGTCTGTAATGTTATTGGAAACCAGTCTTGTTTCAATAACTGCTTTTGCCGTTTCAATTTCCTCGTCTGTGGCATTTACTCCTGCGGCCGGCTTGAATGTAGCCTCCACACCACCACGAATGTCTATTCCCCATCGGATATCCTTTATCCCTTTGATAACAACTTTGTCAAAGTCACCATACTGAGTATGCAAACCAAATACAGCAAAATAACTCAGCACAAGGATAAAGATTGCAATGATGAAGAATACGGGCCTTGCAACTCTTTTCAACTCTTACAACCTCCATTACGGAATTTTTATCTCACTGTCAGAAAATACAGAAACACATATGTTTTCCGTTACTGCCGCATTTTCTAAGACAGCCATAACAGAATAATTATATATTTTTCAAAGATAAATGTCAATTAAAAGTATTTTTTTCGTGATTTCCACAAAACGCTAAACAATATTTTATATAACTTGCTTAAAAATATTTTAACGATATGGTTTGGAAAATCAGAAATCATAATCATTTTTTCGCTTTGCATTTTTTCCACCTGTTTCCAACTTTTTAAAATTCAGAGTATATATTGTCTGAGCAACAAATCTGATATAATTAAAAGAATTAAAGACTGAAAACCGGTGATATTTTCACAAACAAAGAACAGGTATTTAATCCACTTCAGGTTTTTTATAGATAATAATCAATAACAAGGGGATTACTAAAAATGTGTAATAAAAGAACCTGAAACTGTCTTTATTGCCTGTGAGTAATAATGTTGTTCCAAAATTATTGCAAAATATTGGAACAATAAAAAATATCTTTTTCCAAAAGTGAGATTTATTCGATTTATATTCGGCTAAAACAACTGCAATTAAAATCCAATGCATCAATCCCAAACACATAAAAATATGCGGAAATGTTTTAGTCGCAAAATTGTTGTAGCCTTTACAAATATTTTGCAGGATTATATTTTCATGATAAGGTAAACTGTGATATCTGTATTCCGGATTGAATAAAACAAACGGTTCATAGTCATTACAAATCGTATAAGTATATTTGGTCAACTCTATAAGGGCAATCGTTGATATTTTGGGAGAATTTTTAAAACATCGAAACATCATGGAAAGCACTTTTTTAGAACCGTATTCTTCAATAATCCGTTTATTGGTTTTTATAATATTTCCGTTATTATCTGTCAATTTATCTTTGATGTTATTGAATGACCCATACTGAAATAAACTCCAATTCTCTTTAGGAGTAATTTTATAGGCAAATTCTTTAATTTCATCATCTATACTCTCAGGGTCATAAGAAACGACTGCAGCAATAACATTCATCGGTAATCCTAACATTTCAGTCTGCCTATCACCAGGCTGTTGAACATTCAACAGAGAATACAAAGGAATTTTAATTCCGGTAATAAGTAATATAATTCCCAAACAGACACTTATTATTTTTCTTTTCTCAAAACAAAGACAAACAGCAAAAAGAAACGGAACAGTAAACAGTAAGGCATTATGTCTGAATAATGTAGTCAATGCTGAAACGATGATAAATAATACCATATTTCCCTTATTATATATCCATTTTCCATGTGAAAAATATATTTGTAAAGCATAGGAAACCAGCAATAAAATACCCATAGAAAATGAAACATCTTTACTGGGGAATGCCACAAAAAATCCCGTCTGAGGGTTTCCTAAGATAAATATTGCTGACAGCAATGTATAAGTCACATTTGTATGTTGATAAATAACATCTATCACATATGCAAATACACAAGAAAAACATATCATTTGAAATAATAAAACAGAACTTACCCACCCTCTGGAAAACAGCAAAGGTAATTTAAAAAAAATCAGTGTATCAATCACAGGATGCCAATCATTATAATTATTTTCCCACGCCTGTACACACTGTGCGATTGCATCAGGTGAAAATGCACCGGGATTCCATGCAAAAAAATAAATTAAACACAGACTGAACGGAATAAGAAAAAATATAAATTTCCTTAACCGTGAATTTTTCAGCAATTTCAGATTTGACCGACAACTTCTGATTTCTTTTTTTGATAAATATCTGATAGCGAGCGTACAAATAAGAATTGCCAGTAAAACAACAAATACAAAATAAACCAAGAAATAACTTATCGAAAAATATTGACTGATAATAATATTTGCAGAAAAAATAAAGACAGAATATAAGATAAGTAGTATTCCTTGCGTGCCTTCCACATATTGATAAAATTTTTTACTGATGTTTTTCATAACATTTCTCCTTTTTTATCTGAATGATTTAATTTTCACTACAATGTCTGAAATCTATAATCAGATGATAGCATTGACAATAATCAGCACTCCTCCTTGATGTACAACAATTTTACCGTTGTCAGAAGTCACAATATTACTTGTCCCTATCGGAAAATCAGCACACATAATCAGATGTTCTGCCTCATACTTAAACCCAGACAAACTCACTGTTGCACTTTCGCACCCAAACGGTAATATAGAAACCGTCTTACCTTTTTCATTTTTCAGAACAAACTGACTTTCCGTATAAAAAATCTGTGTATGTTCGTCTGCAATCATTCCTTGACAGTTTCGTTTTGAAAGATATTTCAGCAAGTGTAAATTGGCATAAGTATGGTCAAAGCGTCCACCGGTCACTCCCAACAACAGAAAATTTTGATATCCTTGTTCTATCCCGTATCTTATACAGAACACAGTATCTGTATCGTCCTTTTCAACAGGAAGTACAACTGTTCTGATATTTTCACATTGTTTTAACCGTTTCTCTGGCATACTGTCAAAATCCCCTATCAGTATATCAGGAATAATATCTGCTTTTAACGCAATATCCAGACCGCCGTCGGCACATATCACAAAATCATTCTCCAAAATCATATGACGAATAAATTCATCATTTCCCTGCGGAGATGCTCCTATAATCACACATCTTCTTATTTTTTCTGCCATTCTTTAATATCCTTTACCTCATTATACATCTCTACATAGCTGTTATGCCGGGAGGGATTGATTTTACCATCTTTGACAGCTTCAATAATCCTGCACCCTTTTTCACACACATGATGGCATGAACTGAACTGACAGGTATTGATATACTCTTTAAATTCGGGAAAACAATATTGTATATCCTCTTTATCAATCAGTTCATATCTTTCCAAATCTACCGTAGAAAATCCCGGCGTATCGGCAACATAACCGTTTTCTGTTTTATATAATTCTACACTGCGTGTAGTATGCCTGCCACGACCGAGTTTTTTACTGATATCTCCGGTTTCAACAGCAAAGTTCGGAAAAAGATAATTCAACAAGGTTGATTTTCCCACCCCTGAATTTCCTGTAAAAGCGACAATATGATTATCAATCAACTGCCGTATTTCCTCTGCACCATTGCCGTTCTGTGAAGAAAACAATACTGTCTTTATTCCCGAATTGTCATAAATTTTCTGATATGCTTCACCTGAGCGTAAATCTGTTTTAGAAAAGACAATGACAGGTTCAATATTTTTATGAACAGCTGTGGCGGTCATTTTATCAATGATAAAGAAATTGGGAACAGGGTCACATACAGAAGATACAATGACCAGTTTATCAATATTGGCAACCGCAGGACGAACAAGTTTATTTTTGCGTGGAAGAATTTCTTTGATACTGGCATAACCGTCTTTTGGAATATCTATCTTCACTCTATCTCCAACAACAGGAGCCAGTCCTCTTTTACGGAATACACCTCTTGCTTTACATTCTACGACACTGTTTTCTGTTTCCACATAATAAAACCCGCCCAGCAATCTTATAATGATACCTGATTTTTCCTCCATCAATTTCACTCCTTATCGTTTAAGGGTGCCGTCTTTAAAAATAGAATCTCTACAAGCGATTTTCCCCGCCGAAAAAGGCTATGCCTTTTCTTTTTTTGAAAAAAATAGACAAAAAATTTTTATGGCTCACTGCCTTCGGATTGATTATCAAACTTTTTGGGGAAAGTTTGCAAGGTCAAGGGGCGAAAGCTCGTCTGTATTATAATCTGATAACACCCTTTAATTCCTGCGTTTTTTGAGCTTTCCGCCGATAAGCTCAAACCATCTTTTAAACCCACCGTACCATGCATCAAATACAAAAAACATATAGAATTTGGAAAGAAAATTGTTATGTGTTTCGGCATATTTCATCAACTTCGGGTGCTGCATTTTACAGAAAACTTTCCATTTGAATACCCGATACCATTTAGGCTGACGGCGTTTCTTTTCTTTTTCTTTTTTCTGCTTTTCATCAAGATAGGTAGAAGTATAAATATGTCTGGCATAAAGACCATAATCCTTAAATCCCAAAAACTTAATACCGTCTACTACTTGTGTTTTATCAAAATATTCAATCTGCGGTAAACATTCTTTTATAATTTTCGTATTGAGAATCACACAGGAGGTCATATCATACTGACGGTTGTTATAATCGTCAAGAATAGCCTTTATCAGCTTATTCCCCTTGACAGATGCAAACCCCATTCCTGTATTGACATGAATTGCTGTATCAGATGCAAACCATGCGTAATTCTTCGAAAGTTCATCAAGCGATGTTTTCAGTTCTACATCTGTATCGAGATAAGTTCCACCATAATGGTAAATTATCCAAAGTCTTGCTACATCAGATACAAACGCATACTTTTTGGCATTGTAGGCATCTTTCGTGTACTGACAGTAGTTGATATCAAAATTATCTTCATTCCATTCGATAATTTCATAATCAGGACATTGTTCTTTCCACGACTTCATACAATCTTTGATAATCTGCGGTCTTTCTCCTCGTCCGAACCAACAGTAATGGATTACTTTAGGAATTTTCTCCTGAACCTCACTCAATGTATATGACCCTCCTGAAATGATAAATTCTATTTCAATATATCACAATAAGTTTGATGTGTCAATAAAAGAAAACAGTTAATATATAAAAACAGCAAAATATTTTAAAATAAGTATTGACATTTCCATCAAAGCGTAATATAATATAGTAGCTGTTAGAGATACGGCAAAATTTATATCGCGGGATGGAGCAGATGGTAGCTCGTCGGGCTCATAACCCGAAGGTCGTAGGTTCAAATCCTGCTCCCGCAACCAGTAAAATTATGCAAACAGGCAAGGAATATCAGATTCCTTGCCTGTTTGCTGTAATAATTTAGTTTAAATTGTTCAGTAACATC
>CACYDZ010000275.1 GCA_902773265.1 uncultured Ruminococcus sp. | reverse complement strand
TTTCCGTTGACAAGACTTTCGATACACAGCTTCAACAACAAAGAGAATGGTTTTATGAACACTCTGACCTGAAAGTAAAACCTGAATGAACTTCATAGAAAGGATAGGATTGACAATAATGGAAAATCAGAATGTCATATACGGTATTAACGGCCCTGTTGTTACCGTGCTGAAAACAAAGGCTTTTTCTATGATGGAAATGGTTTATGTGGGAAAACAAAAACTTGTGGGGGAAGTCATTACCGTGACCGAAGACCTCACAACCATTCAGGTTTACGAAGAAACAACCGGTCTGAAACCCGGTGACCCTGTTGTGGGTACAGGGTCACCGATGAATGTCCTGTTGGGTCCCGGAATTATCCGGAATATTTTTGACGGTATCGAAAGACCTTTGCAGGCTATTGCTGATGAGAGTGGTGCATTTATTTCCAGAGGTGTTGCCGTTTCGTCACTTGACACCGAAAAAGAATGGAATGTCACGGTAACGGTAAAAGTCGGCGATACCCTTAACGCCGGACAGATTTATGCCACTATACCCGAAACGCCTGTTATTGAACACCGTCTGATTGTTCCCCCGAAAGTCAGCGGTAAGGTAAAGAAAGTTTTCCCCAACGGCAATTATAAACTGATGGATACGGTTGTCGTACTGGAAATGGAGGACACTTCGGAATATAATCTGACACTTTGTCAGCAGTGGCCAATCCGAACACCAAGACCCGTCAAAGAAAGACTTGCCCCGACAGTTCCCCTCATTACAGGACAGCGGGTTATTGATACCCTATTTCCTGTATCAAAAGGCGGTACAGCCGCTGTTCCGGGCGGATTTGGTACGGGCAAAACGATGACACAACATCAGATTGCCAAATGGTGTGATGCGGATATCATTGTTTATGTGGGCTGTGGTGAGCGTGGCAACGAAATGAGTCAGGTTCTGGAAGAATTTTCCGCACTGGTAGACCCCAAAAATAACCGTCCCATGACAGACCGAACGGTATTAATTGCCAATACCTCCAATATGCCTGTTGCCGCAAGAGAAGCGTCCATCTATACGGGGATTACTCTGGCGGAATATTATCGAGATATGGGCTATGATGTGGCAATTATGGCAGATTCCACTTCAAGATGGGCAGAAGCCCTGCGTGAAATTTCGGGACGACTGGAAGAAATGCCCGCCGAAGAGGGTTATCCTGCCTATCTCCCCTCAAGACTGGCTGAATTTTATGAGCGTGCCGGCAGAGTGACCCCTTTATGCGGCGGCAGCGGTTCAGTTACGATTATCGGTGCGGTATCTCCGCAGGGCGGTGACTTTTCCGAACCTGTCACGCAGAATACCAAGCGTTTTATCCGCTGTTTCTGGGCATTGGATAAGTCGCTAGCTTATGCAAGACATTATCCCGCTATCAACTGGATAGGCAGTTACAGTGAATATTTTACCGATTTGGATAAGTGGTTTGCTGATAATTACGGCGATGAATTTATCAGATGCCGTAACAGTATCAGTTCCCTTTTTCAGGAAGAGAGTTCCCTTATGGAAATCGTCAAACTTATCGGTGCTGATGTTCTCCCTGATGACCAGAAACTGGTAATTGAAATTTCCAAAGTTATTCGTGTAGGCTATCTTCAGCAAAATGCTTTCCATAAAGATGATACCTTTGTATCACTCGAAAAACAGTTGCTGATGATGAAAACCATATTACATCTCTATGAACGCACAAAACATCTTGTCAGTGCCAATATTCCTATCGCCAGAGTGCTGGAAAAGGGGCTTTTCGATAAACTCCTCAAAATGAAGTACGATATTCCCAACGACAAACTCGAAATGTTTGATGACTATATCAGGGATATTGACGAAAAAATTGAAGAAATCACGGCAGTACAACTGTAATTTCATTGAAAGAAGGGTTCAAACAGATGATTATAGATTATGTGGGCGTTAAAGAAATCAACGGGTCACTTATCGTGATAGACGGTGTGAAAGACGCTTTTTTTGATGAGGTTGTAGATATCCGCCTTGACGATGGCAGTATGCGTCGGGGCAGAATTGTCACTATGGAGGGGGAAAGAATTGTCGTTCAGGTATTTCAGGGAACACGCTCCATCTCACTGACCAATACCAGAACAAGACTTACCGGTCACCCTATGGAAATGCCTATGTCACCTGAAATTATCGGCAGGGTGTTCAACGGTTCAGGCGTTCCCATTGATAATCTCGGAAATGTTTTCCCTGATAAAAAATATGATATCAATGGGTCTCCTATCAACCCCGTTTCACGGATTTATCCCCAGAACTATATCAATACGGGAATTTCTACCATTGATACCTTGATGACACTTATTCGTGGACAAAAATTACCTATCTTTTCGGGTTCAGGTATGACCCATAACGAACTTGCTGTTCAGATTGTCCGACAGGCTAAAATCTCTGATGAGGCAGGACAGGGATTTGTTGTTGTATTTGCGGCGATGGGTGTTAAAAACGATGTTGCCGACTATTTCCGCAGAAGTTTTGAAAAGTCAGGTGTTTTGCAGAGGGTTGTCATGTTTCTCAACCTTGCCAATGACCCTATTATTGAGCGTATTCTTACACCCAGATGTGCTTTGGCAGTTGCTGAATATCTTGCCTTTGAACTCAACAAGCATGTATTGGTCATTATGACGGATATGACCTCTTATGCCGAAGCGTTGCGTGAGTTCAGTACATCAAAAGGCGAAATTCCCGGCAGAAAGGGTTTTCCCGGCTATATGTATTCCGACCTTGCCTCACTTTATGAGCGTGCAGGAATGGT
>CACYDZ010000274.1 GCA_902773265.1 uncultured Ruminococcus sp. | reverse complement strand
TTGAGAGCAGATACTAAAAGAGTTAAAAGCGTACAGCTGGATAATCATTCTTTGCTGAGAGTGAAAATCGTGGAAGAAGCCAAGAAATTTTTATTAAATGTATTCTGGCTGAAAGCAGGAATGTATCTGACACTGGCAGTCAGTGTACTTGTGATTTGGCTGGATTTGGCTTTCAGTCTGTTTACTTACGGTATGTGTCTGATAATTGCATTGGAGTTGTTTGCTCTGGCATTATTGCATATTCGTTTTCAGACACAGGTAGCGAAAAGACCTTTACCGCAGTTTAATAAGAGAGGAGCCTATTATGATGAAAATTCATAAACTGTGTCAAAGAATGGCAGGCTTTTTTCTGATTGCCGTAATCGTATTGACTGCCATACCGCTTGCCTGTGCTATGAACCGTCAGGATGCTGAATATACCAATGCCGATACAGGCTATCAGGTTGTTGTGATAGATGAGGCGGAACTGCTGACAGAGGGTCAGCAAAAACAGATTGTTATGGCTATGAAGCCTCTCACACAGTACGGACACGCTGTTTTATGGACAACCCGTGAGTATTATTCCAACGAAATCGAACAGGCAAGATTAAAGCGTTACAGCTTGTATGGTTATGACAGTGCAAGTATTTTCGCCATCAATATGGCAAACCGTAAGATTACCATTCAGTCATACGGAAAGTTATATGAATATATCAATAATTCCAAAGCCCGTTCAATAACGGACAATGTGAAGAATTATGCCACAAGGGGCGATTATTACGGGTGCTGTACAAATGCCTTTGCACAGATGTATACAACAGCCAACGGGGAAAAAATCGCTGAACCGATGAAATATATCAGTTATGTTGTCATTTCTCTGATGGCAGGACTGATTATTGCCTTAAGTACCGCCTTTTCTCAGCGTTTCAATCCTTTGCGGAAAGCATATGAGCGTGCGGAAATTAAAAAATACGGAAGTATTATCGGACAATTAAGTATGGCAGAAATCAAAAGAGAAACACACACCGTTTCATCAGGCAGTGGTCGTAGTGGCGGTAGTGGTTGTGGCGGTGGCAGCAGCTGTGGTGGTGGTGGCTGTGGCGGTGGCGGAAGTTCGTCATTCTGATATGTGTACGGAATTTGTCTTACAATGGCATATCACTCACCGCTGTAATCTGCGTTGCCGACACTGTTACCAGCATGATTATCACGCTTTTTTTGATGACAGAAAAACTATGCAGAATGTATTGTCGCAATTTGAAGAATTATTGCACACTTACCATTACAGAGGACATATCAATATCACAGGCGGAGAACCAACTTTACATAAAGATTTATGGTGGCTTTTAAAAGAATGTGCCGAAAGAAATATTTCCACTGCATTACTGACCAACGGCACAACTCTCACTATACAGGACGCTAAACGACTGAAAGCCTTTGGAATTACCTATGTACAAATCAGTCTGGACGGCTGTGAAAAAGTACATGACGCTGTTCGGGGAAAAGACAGCTTTCAAAGAGCCGTCAACGGCATTACGGCACTGAAATCACAGGGAATATATACCGATGTCTCTTTTACCGTACAGCGTGAAAATATCAGGGAACTTAAACCGCTGTCAGAATTATGTTATCAGATGGGGGTCAATAAACTGTGGTTTGACAGGGTGGTTATTCCCGAAGATGAGGACAGACAGCATTTATCCTTAGACCGTGAAACCTATAAAAAATTCTGTCAGAATGCGTCAAAGCTGAACCGTAAAGGGAAAGTGTCCTGTGCAAGAGCGTTACAGTTTCTGCTGTGCAAAGACAAGCATATCTATCATTGTACGGCAGGAAAAACTTTGCTGACACTTCTGGCAGACGGTACGGTTATGCCGTGCAGACGCTTGCCACTGATTGCCGGCAATATCAAGGAAAATGATTTGTTGTCTGTTTATCAGAACAGTCCATTGTTACAGCAGTTACGCAACACCGCTTTACCGTCTGAATGTCGTAATTGTCTGTATGCCGATGACTGTCGGGGCGGTGCAAGGTGCATAGCCTACGCCCGAACAGGAAAATTTGATATCCGTGACCCTGACTGTTTTATTTAATGTCAAAATCTGCTTACGCAGATTTTGTTTGAGTTTTTAGCCGATTAAAGGGCTTCCGCCCTTTAAAATCCTGACAAGGGGCTTTGCCCCTTGACCCCACAAGCCTTTGAAAAGGCTTGACCGAAACTTTTAATTGTCACCGCTCAACCTTTGATAAACAAATTGCTAATTGCTCATTGCAAATTGCTAATTGCAAATTGCTCATTGCTAATTATTCTCAAGGAGATATCGTTATGAACCAACAGATAGAATTGTTGATTGCCAATATAGAAAAAATTATTGTCGGCAAAAAAATATCAATTATAAAGGTAATCGTTGCGTTACTGTCAGAGGGACATATCCTGATTGAAGATGTTCCCGGTGTGGGAAAAACACGGCTGGTATCCGCTCTGGCAAATTCGGTGGACGGACAGTTTAACCGTATACAGCTTACCCCTGATATTATGCCGTCCGACATTGTGGGCTTCTCCATGATAGACCCTCAGACAAAAGAATTTACTTACAAAACAGGTGCCGCAATGTGTAATTTTCTGTTGGCGGACGAAATAAACCGTGCCTCACCTAAAGCACAATCCAGTCTGCTGGAAGTCATGGAAGAACATCAGATTTCTTTAGACGGCAGAACAATGGATTTACCGTCACCGTTCATGGTACTGGCAACACAGAACCCTGTGGAAACATACGGGACTTATCATCTCCCCGAAGCACAGATGGACAGATTTTTAATGAAAATTTCTATGGGATATCCGACAATGGAAGAAGAACTGGATATTATCAGCCGTTCGGAAAGTGATACCTTTACCGAAAAACTGACCGCCGTGATGACAATAGAAGATATTCGCTTTCACATTGCCGAAGTGAAAAAAGTACAATGTGCAGAAAGTATCAAGAAATATATTGTGAATTTACTTAATGCGTCCAGAAATTCATCATTAGTCAGATTGGGAGCGTCACCCCGTGCAGGAATTGCCTTGCTGAAAGCCTCCAAAGCGTTTGCCTATATTTACGGCAGAAATTATGTTGTTCCCGATGATGTCAGAAATATGATGACCGCTGTACTCTCCCACCGTCTGATACTTTCACCAAAGGGGAAATCTTCCTTTTCCACGCCCGAAGAAGTTATGACAGCCATTGCCGGTACGGTTGCCGTACCTGTACAGTAACGGTGACGGATAATGAAGCATATTAAAAATCAGTCCGCAAAATCTAAAACACTTTTTTTCCGCAATCTCAAAGGAATAAGTGTCTACCTTTGTTGTATAGGAACAGCGTTATTTCTCATGTATTATTTTGAGGGTGACGCAGGTATGCTGCTGGCAATAGGTTTAGGGTGTGCGTTAGGAATCTCTCTGGCAGTTACACTGATTGTCAGACCTTTTATCTGTATAACAGTTACCACAGATACCGCAAGTGCCGTCAAGGGTGACGAAATTATTTACCACATTCATATTGATAAGAAAATTCCTGTGCCTACACCTGTTATTGAACTGCATACAGAATGTACGCCACATTTCGTCAGTAAAACAGACAGCTATTCTGTTGCATTAGGGTTTCGTCAAGGTAATAAAACAGAACTCTCTCTCGATACCTTACATTCAGGTGTCGGTGAAATACATTTATCAGAAGTTATCATCAGTGATTATCTGGGTGTATTCTGTTTTCGCCTGAAACACTGTATGGAAAATACCGCTGTGACCTTATCTGTATATCCCAATATACCTGATGTTGCCGTACAAACCAACTTTCTGAAAACAGCCGTATTATTTTCGGGAAATGATGATGAGGAAGAAGAAACTGATGAAACCACACAGGTACAGACAGGTTTTCCGGGATATGACCATCGTGAATATTATCCCGGTGACCCCGTAAAGCGTATCAACTGGAAACTTTCTTCAAAAAGAGATATCTATATGATACGCTTAGATGAAAGAATGACCGGTACCGGACAGTTGTTCTTTCTGGATATGCCCTCTGCCCCACAAAGTGAACAGACCCTTTCTGTAAGAGATAACATCATAGAGGGTATTTTAGCTGTATTCCATATGATTATACAAGAGGGAAATGAAATCATATTCTTCTTCCCTCAAAATGAAAAATGGCAGAAATTTGAACTCCACCGCACAGAAGATATCCATGCCTTACAGGAATTATCTGTATCTGCCACACCTATAACCAACGGTCAGCTTATCCCAAAAGAATTTATCAACAACAATAAAACTCCTATCTGTTTTACTATGGCAACCGCAGAAAATCCTGCTTCTGCCATACAGATTGTTTCTGATTTGCCAAATGTACTGCTTGTCAGTTCGGAACTTGCTCATTTACCGAAAATTACTCCTGAAATGTGGCAGTTGACCAAAGAATGGGAACTTCAAAAATATTAATCTTCGTTCGGATTGTTTATCTGAGGTCTGGCGGTAACAATTAAAAGTTTTGTCCACTTTTTCAAAAGTGGTAGGGGTCAAGGGGACAAAGTCCCCTTGTGGGATTTTAAAGGGCAACGCCCT
>CACYDZ010000273.1 GCA_902773265.1 uncultured Ruminococcus sp. | reverse complement strand
TTAAAGGGCGTTGCCCTTTAAAATCCCACAAGGGGTTTCACCCCTTGACCCCACGAACTTTTTGAAAAAAGTTCGACAAAAACTTTTATGACTCACTTCGTTCGGAATGACACGCTTAAGTTGATGACATTGCCCTTGACCCCTACCACTTTCCCAAAAGTGGACAAAACTTTTCATTGTCACAGCTGAAAGTCTGATAATCATTCTGAACACAGACAGATAACACAAAAGGACAAGCTGTAACGCTCGTCCTTTTTCTGTCAGTTATGCGATATCACT
This sequence comes from uncultured Ruminococcus sp., assembly GCA_902773265.1. Taxonomy (GTDB): domain Bacteria; phylum Bacillota; class Clostridia; order Oscillospirales; family Acutalibacteraceae; genus CAG-964. The sequence goes on along the minus strand of CACYDZ010000273.1, from coordinate 2,968 downwards.
TACTTGAATTTGCGTTTACGAGCTGCCTCTGACTTCTTTTTACGCTTTACAGAAGGTTTTTCATAAGCCTCTCTTTTACGCACTTCAGCAATAACTCCTGCTCTGGCACACTGCTTCTTAAAGCGTCTTAATGCACTCTCCAGAGATTCGTTATCTTTAATTCTGATTTCCGCCATCTATCTTCCCTCCCATCCGCCTTTGGAACTGGGTTATATTCTCGCATATAATTGCAACGAATATTATATAATATTTTTCAGGTAATGTCAACAGAGTAAGAATAATTTTGAAAAAATTCTCCAATACTAACAAGTTACCTTTTTGGCAATATTATCTTGCTACAATATTCACGAGTTTTGTGGGAACATAGATTTCTTTGATAATCGTTTTGCCGTCAAGTAAAGGCATGATTTTTTCATTGGCTTTTGCCTGTGCGATGACGGTTTCTTTATCTATTGTGACAGGAATAGTCATTTTGGCTTTGACTTTTCCGTTTATCTGTACGACAATTTCAACAGTGTTTTCTCTGCACTTTGCTTCGTCATATCTGCACCACTGTGCTTCGGCTACCATACCATTACCGAGTTCTGCATTTGCCCATACTTCTTCTGTCACATGAGGTGCAAAAGGGTTAAGTAAAATCGTAAAAATTTCAAGTTCTTTTTTGGTAATCTTTCCTGTGGCATTGATTTCGTTGATTAATGCCATCAGACTTGCGATTGCTGTATTGAATTTGAGATTTTCGATATCTTCTCCGACTTTCTTGATAGTTTTATGGAACGAGGTTTCCAGTTCTGGACGGATTGTGTCACCCTCTGTGAGAATATCCTGTAAATTCCAGTATCTCTCCACAAATCTGCGACAACCCTTTACTCCTGTCGGTTTCCATGGAGCACTTTTCTCAAAATCTCCGATGAACATTTCGTAAAGACGCATGGTGTCTGCACCGTATTCATCAACAACTTCGTCAGGGTTGACAACATTACCTCTGGATTTACTCATCTTTCCGCCGTCTGCACCAAGTATCATGCCGTGACTGGTTCGTTTCTTATAGGGTTCAGATGTGGGAACAACACCAATATCATACAGGAATTTGTGCCAGAAACGACTGTATAACAAGTGTAAAGTGGTGTGTTCCATTCCACCGTTGTACCAGTCTACGGGCGTCCAGTAATCCATAGCTTCTTTGCCGGCAAATGCGTTATTGTTATGGGGGTCAGCGTATCTGAGGAAATACCATGATGACCCTGCCCATTGTGGCATAGTGTCTGTTTCACGATGAGCTTTTCCTCCGCAGTGCGGACAAGTGGTTTCTACCCATTCGGTCATGTTGGCAAGCGGTGATTCGCCGTTTTCGGTGGGTTCATAGGATTCTACTTCGGGTAAAGTCAGCGGTAAGTCGCTTTCTGCCAACGGCACATATCCACACTTGTCACAGTGAACTATCGGTATGGGTTCTCCCCAGTACCTCTGTCGGGAAAATACCCAATCCCTTAATTTGAAGTTGACTTTGGAATGTCCTATGCCTTTTTCGGTTAAAAATTCGATGATGGATTTTTTAGCTTCTTCGACCGTCTTTCCGTTGAGAAAATCAGAATTGACCATAATTCCTGTGGAACAGTTGGTAAATGCTTCTTTCTGCACATCTCCCCCTTTTACCACTTCGATAATCGGTAAATTGAACTTCTGTGCAAATTCCCAGTCCCTTGTGTCATGTGCGGGAACTGCCATAATAGCACCTGTTCCGTAAGATACCAATACATAGTCGGAAATGAAAATGGGAATTTCTCTGCCGTTTACGGGATTGACTGCGGTAACACCTTGTAATTTCACGCCTGTCTTGTCTTTGGCAACTTCTGTTCTTTCAAAGTCGCTTTTCTTTGAGGCTTCCAACTGATATGCTTTGACTTCGTCTATGTTGGTGAGAATATTTTCCCATTTGGCAATATAAGGGTGTTCGGGGGAAATAACCATATAAGTAGCACCAAATAAAGTATCGGGTCTCGTGGTATATACGGTGAGAATGTCACCTGCTGAGGTTTTAAAGTCTACCTCTGCACCGTATGACCGTCCTATCCAGTTTTTCTGCTGTGCCTTTACTCTTTCGGGATAGTCAACCAAATCTAAATCGTCAATCAGTCTGTCAGCATATTCGGTGATTTTCAACATCCACTGCGATTTGACTTTACGGACTACTTCACTTCCGCAACGCTCACATACACCGTTGACAACTTCTTCATTGGCAAGTACACATTTACATGATGTACACCAGTTGACCGCCATCTCTTTTTTATAGGCAAGTCCTTTCTTAAATAACTGTAAAAATATCCACTGTGTCCATTTATAGTAATCAGGGTCTGTGGTATTGATTTCTCTGCTCCAGTCAAAAGAAATCCCTAACGACTGGATTTGCTGTTTGAAGCGTCTGACATTGTTTTCGGTAACAATTCTTGGGTGAATGTGGTTTTTGATGGCGTAATTTTCGGTCGGCAAACCGAATGCGTCCCAACCAATCGGGTATAAGACATTATAACCTTGCAACCGTCTTTTTCGGGAAACAATATCAAGTGCTGTGTAAGGTCTGGGGTGTCCTACATGAAGTCCCTGTCCTGACGGATAGGGAAATTCGATTAAAGCATAAAATTTCTTCTTGTCGCTGTCGTTTTCTGCATGGAATACACCTTTTTCCTCCCATGCTTTCTGCCATTTCGGTTCGATGATTTTGTGGTCGTATCTCAAAAAAACTCCTCCTTAGTAGGTTAAGGGCTGCCGCCCTTAACAATCCTGCCCAAAGGCTCCGCCTTTGGAATCCGCCACTTTTTTGAAAAAAAGTGGACAAAAAACTTTTAAGGCTTACGGTGTTCAGATGGATTATCAAACTTTCAGCTTTGACAATTAAAAGTTTTTGTCGAACTTTTTTCAAAAAGTTCGTGGGGTCAAGGGGTGAAACCCCTTGTGGGATTTTAAAGGG
>CACYDZ010000272.1 GCA_902773265.1 uncultured Ruminococcus sp. | reverse complement strand
TTGCCCTTAAAAATCCCATCAGGGGCGTTGCCCCTGAACCCCACAAGCCTTTGAAAAGGCTTGACCGAAACTTTTAATTGTCACAGCTGAACCTTAGATAAACAATTCTAGCGAAGAGAGCCTTGAAAGTTTTTTGTCCACTTTTTTTCAAAAAAGTGGCGGATTCCAAAGGCGGAGCCTTTGGGCGGGATTTTAAAGGGTGGCAACCCTTTAACCGGAAAGAGTAACAATTTCAGAAAGTGTGAGTGTTTCATACAGTGCTGAATTTATCGCCAGACCAATGAGTTCGGAACCGTGTTCAATCAGTACATCAATATTCTGTGGAGTAACGACCATTTTACGACCTTGCGGACAAACATTTTCTGTAAAGTTTTCAGGATTATGTGGAACAATGTCGTAAGCGAGTGTGAGTGCATCTACCACAGTAGGAATACCGATAGCAATAACAGGAATACCTAATGTTTTTTCGGTAATAGCAAAGCGATGATTATTTACCCCTGAACCAGGAGTAATACCTGTATTTGAAATCTGCAAAGTACAGCCAAGACGGTTAAGTCTGCGTGAAGCAAGTGCATCTACAACAATTATTCCTGATGGTCTTATTTTGTCAGCAATACTCAAAATAAATTCACAACTTTCAATTCCTGTCTGCCCCGATACTCCTGGAGTAATCACAGCGACACGCCTTAATTGTGCGAGACCTGTCTGTTCAGCAATTTCTTGACGGATATGTCTTGTGGCAATTACTTTTCCGACACTTTTTCCACCTAATGCATCAGGAGTAATATTTCGGTTGCCTAGTCCTACCACAAGGATTGTTCCCGTTGCGGGTAATAACTTGCGGATATAGTTTCCGATAGCAGTTATCCGCTCATCAGTATAGGAAAAACTTTCAGTAATATCGGGAAATTCCACAGTGATATAGGTTCCTTCAGGTTTTCCGATTTTTTCAGCCTGATATTGGTCAGTGATAGTTATTGTGCGGATTGTCATATCAGAAAAAGTTTCTGTTGTTTCCTGCGGTAAGCCATCTGCGGAAAGTTCCTTTGCTTCCATAGCAAGGTCAGTGCGGATTGTCAAAGAAATTCCTCCTTTTGTGAAAATAGATATATTTTTAGTATTTCTGTCTGTTATCGAAAAATACACAGCTTCGTTTTTATACTGGATTTTTCAGAAAATCTCTTGCATTACGATTTTCTTTATGCTAAAATTAAGGGCAATGTCAATATAATTGTTCTTTATGCAGAGGTGATAAGTTGATTCCTAAGAAGATACACTACTGTTGGTTTGGCAGAAATCCTAAACCTGAACTAGCAGAAAAATGTATTGCTAGTTGGCAAAAATATTGTCCTGACTATGAACTGACAGAATGGAACGAAGATAATTTTGACATCTGTTCAGCCCCACTCTATGTCAGACAAGCCTATGAACATAAGAAATGGGCATTTATTACTGATTATGTCCGTTTATATGCATTGGTAAATTTCGGTGGTGTCTATATGGATACCGATGTAGAAGTATGCAAACCACTTGATGAGTTTTTACAACATCAGGCATTTTCGGGATTTGAGGACGGTATAAACATTCCTACGGGGATTATGGCAAGTGAGAAAGATTTTCCGCTTTTCAAATATTTGCTGGACTACTATGATGATGTCAGTTTTGTCAATGAGGACGGTACACTCAATACTGTTACTAATGTTACCATTATTACAGAAATGTGTGAGAAAAAAGGTCTGATTAAAAATAACCAGTTTCAGGTTATTGACGGTTTTGCACTTTATCCCGAAGAGTTTTTTTGCCCGATTGATTACGAATCAGGCAAACTTCTGAAAACAGAAAATACGCACACAATACATTGGTTTGCAGGAAGCTGGCGAAGTGAAAAGGAAAAAAAGCAGATGGAAAAGTGGCGGAAAATCCGCAAGTTTGATGGGATTATTCATTTGCCTAATAAAATACTTATCAAAGTACTTGGTAAGGAAACATACGAAAATTTAAAAAGGAAAATCAAAAGATAAGGGAGTATTGTTTTAATGGGAAATGGAAGACATCATGTACATATATCTTCCGGTCATAAATGGTTTGATTTAAAACTGGGAGAGGTCTGGAAATACAGAGATTTGATATGGCTCTTTACAAAGAGAGCACTTACGGTATCGTATAAGCAGACTGTTTTAGGGCCTGCCTGGCTGATAATCAGTCCGTTTCTGACAAGTGTGGTTTATACATTTCTGTTCGGCAATATTGCAGGTATGGGAACGGACGGTATTCCACAGATTTTGTTTTATCTTTCCAGTAATGCCATATGGGGATATTTTGCGGCATCTTTTCAAGGCAATGCCAGTACTTTTATCGGTAATGCAGGAGTATTCGGAAAAGTATATTTTCCTCGTCTGACAGTGCCGATATCCAATATTTTGATTCAAATTATCCATTTTGGCATTCAGATGCTTATGGTAGCAATTTTTCTGGTCTATTTCCTTATCAAGGGAGAAATTTCTCCCAACTGGTATATGTTTCCGCTGATTCCCCTCATACTGATACATCTGGGGATAATGGGGCTGGGTATGGGGATTATCGCTTCCAGTATTACCACTAAATACAGAGATTTATCTGTAGTAGCTACTTTCTTTATCAGTATGCTGATGTATGCGACCCCCGTTGTTTACCCACTGTCTCAACTCGGGGACGGAACATTAAAACAACTGATTTTATACAATCCTGTTACTCCTGTCATGGAATTATTCCGACTGACTTTACTTGGTAAAGGTGAAATTCTGGTGTTGCCGTTGATAGTTTCATGGGCATTTACGATAGTTGTCTTGTTGGCGGGTATTGTATTATTCAACAAAGTAGAGAGAACATTCATGGATACAGTATGAGGTGTTTTTGATGAGTAATAATAAAGAGATTGCCGTAAAGATGTCGGGAGTTAAGAAGAAATATAAGCTCGGTCAGATTGGTGGAGAAACTTTACAAGCAGATTTACAGAGCTGGTGGGCTAAAGTAAGAGGCAAGGAAGACCCGAATGCCAAAATTGGTGAAGAGAGAAGTAATGGCACCATTTTTATGGCACTTAATGGAATTGACCTAACGATATATAAAGGAGAAGCAATAGGTATTATCGGCAGAAACGGTGCAGGAAAGAGTACACTCCTGAAACTGCTATGTCGTGTTACA
>CACYDZ010000271.1 GCA_902773265.1 uncultured Ruminococcus sp. | reverse complement strand
TGTCAGACAGAATATTATTGGCAAATGTATTTGCTCAGAAAAAAACTTTTGCAAGATATTGATGCTATGGATATGATTGTTTATTTATCTCAGACAGAAAAAATGGGAGCAAAAAGAATGTTTTATCTTACAGATAATACTGTGCAGGAAAGAAGAATGATAATCAAAGAGATTGTCAGAACACAAAACATTCCGAAAGAACTGGAAAAAATCTATCCATCACTTGCCGATTACTTGTATGATTATGTTTTTACAGGAGAGTTTTCACAAGAATTAACGGAGTATTTTTCAGCATATAAAAAACAAAAATTATTGAATATTGTAGATGAAACATTTAAGGAAAAAGTGGAACAATTATCATTAAGTGAAAACAGAATCTATAATCAATTATCACCAAAAAACAAAATCATAGAAAAATATGATAATGGTTCAACAGTATTATGTTGGATAGATGCTTTAGGTGTAGAGTATTTAGGTTACATACAGAGAAAATGTGTGAAAATGAATTTGAATGCAGAAATTACTATAGGTTGTGCAAGTATTCCTACGATTACAGAAAGTAATAAGTCTTTTTTTAACAGTTGGCAAGGAACGAAAATGCCAAAAGAGGAAGAACTGGATAAAATAAAACACAAAGGTATAAAAGACGAAGATAGTTCTTTTTTTGATGTACCGCTTCATCTTGAACAAGAATTGCAGATTTTAGACAGAATTTTTGAGAAGATTTTAGTCAAATTAAAAAGTGGAACACAGGATATTTTAATAGTGTCTGACCATGGCGCAAGCCGTTTAGCAGTAGTAAACAATGATATAAATATTATTAAAATGGAACAAAGAGGACAGTATTCAGGCAGATATTGTGTGTTGACGGAAAATGATGATTTACCTCAGACCGCAAGTGAATGTGACGGAGTAGTATCATTTGCGAATTACAACAGATTTAAAGGAAGTAAAAAAGCAAATACAGAAGTACATGGTGGAGCTACTTTAGAGGAAGTACTTGTTCCTATAATCCATATTACACTCAAAACGGACATACCAAGAGCAGAGATTGAATTGTTGACAAAAAATCCGCAATATACACATTCTACTGACCCCATTGTCATTCTGTACTGTCCTTATCAGGCAAATTCCTTGATACTCAAAATCGAAAATCAGATTTATAATGGAAGACAAACAGAAGAACATAGATATGAATTTGTTCTGAGAAACTTCAAAAAGAGGAAAAGGAAAGTCATTGCGGAATGTTATGAAAAAAATAGTTGTTTGAAAACATTTGAATTTGAAGTGACCAGTAAGGCAATAAAGATGAATAAAGATGATGATTTTTTTTCATGAGGTGAGATAGTATGGAAGATTTACTAAGAATGTATTTTGATGAGATGGCAGTGTACAAAGATTTAAAAAATAGTAATTGTTTTTCTGCGTTGAATTTGCCATCATTCACAAGAGATTGGTTGCTTCACAAATTTGAATCCGAAGACGGATATTTCGATACAGATGAATTGGTACAATTTGTAAAAAAATTTATTCCCAAAAAAGAAGAATGGGTAGCTATAAAAAGCAGAATGATGAAAGATTATGAACGAGTAAAACTGCTTGCTAAAATATCTGTTGATATAGATATCAAAACGGGAGAAGTATCTTTTTCATTACCGGAGTTTGGTTTATCCAACAACGATACGATTATTGAAGATAATGTATGGGAACGATATAAAGATGAACTTGTCAAAGGACAGGAAGTCTGGGGAATGCTTGAACTTGGATATAGACCTCCTGATTTGTCGGCAAAACCTAAAATTTTAGGAAAAATAAAACTGGTTAATTTTAGAAATTTTTGTCCATATACGGTTGATGTGGATTATTATAAAGAGGTAAGAGAACAGTTTTCTATCGAACAGTGGATTGATGTTTTATTGGGAGCTGTTGATTATAACCCTCATGGTTATCATGATACAGAAGAAAAATTAACAATGCTTACCAGATTATTACCTTTTATCGAAAAAAGATTAAATTTAATAGAACTTGCTCCAAAGGGAACAGGAAAATCATATGTATTTGGAAGAGTAAGTAAATATGGGTGGCTATCTTCAGGCGGAGTAATGTCAAGAGCAAAAATGTTTTATGATATTACAAAACACACTGAAGGATTGATAGCGGGACACGATTTTATTACGCTTGATGAGGTACAGACAATTTCTTTTACAGATGTCGATGAGATGAGAGCGGTGTTAAAAGGATATTTAGAAAGTGGTATTTTTACTGTAGGAAATTACGAAGGAAAAGCAACGGCAGGAGTAGTTTTGTGCGGAAATATTTCAAAAGAAGTGATGGATAATGACGCAACAACAGATATGTTTGAAGAATTACCGAAAATATTTCACGAATCAGCTCTGATAGAAAGATTTCATGGATTTATTAAAGGTTGGAATATTCCACGTATGACAGATGATTTGAAGGTATCAGGTTGGGCATTAAATTCTGAATATTTTTGTTCTATTTTACACGAATTGCGTGATGATATGTCTTACAGAGCAATTGTTGATAAATTAATATCGGTACCTGAAGGTTCTGATACAAGAGATACAGAAGCTGTCAAAAGAATTACTACTGCATACCTAAAATTATTGTTTCCTAATGTGCGTTCAACGGAAGATATTTATGCCAGAGATTTTATGAAATATTGTTTAAGAAGAGCGTGTAGAATGAGGGCAACTATCAAACAACAGCTTGCTATTATTGATTCTGAATATAGGGGAAAACCTATCCCCAATTTTACATTGAACGGTGATATATAATGAAAAAAGTAGAATGTTGTTCTTGTTACAAATATCCATTGTCAAAAGATGAAATCGGTATAAATCAAAAATTGATGGATTCAGATATTGAAAATTTTTTTTGTATTTCTTGTTTGGCAGAATATCTTGAGTGTAGTGTGGAGGAATTGTTGGATAAAATTGAAGAATTTAAAGAACAGGGGTGTACTTTGTTTTCTTGAGGT
>CACYDZ010000270.1 GCA_902773265.1 uncultured Ruminococcus sp. | reverse complement strand
GTATCAAACGACATTTTTCTCTTATTCTTTTTATGCTCATAGCAGTAAACACAATTCAGATTACAGTTTTCAGTAACCAGTAACATAATTCTTTCGGGCATCACTTTCAAAAACCTCCATAAAAAACAACTCTGAAAGTAGGCAGTAATATCTTGTACAGTTCGAATACTACCAACTTTCAGAGTTTTCGCTTAGAGCATAACGCTTAGTGCCATACGCAAGACTGAGCAGGACCAGAGCAACTGCACGAAAATTCGGAATAATCAGGGCTGAACGAATACTCTGCACCAAATTCATCTTCCATACCTGTCAATGCAGTATCAAGAGCTTTCAATTCAGTGCTGTCCAACAACAAAGATGTCATTTTATATCACCTCCTACTTAAAATAATATATTCAGAAATAGCCAAAAGGACTAAAACTAACAATACAACATAGTTGTCATTATAGTGTAACAACAGCAAAAATCAATGGTCAAAACCTTTCAGACAGATGATTTTTAAATCTCGCAAAAAAATTGAAAAGGTATTCTCACAACTTTCCGAACAACTTAATACTGAAAGAGTACTTGCCAAAACTTTTCGTGGATTATGTACTCGTCTGGTCAATAAAATATTGGCTTATAACCTTACTTTGCTTATCAATACACTTTTTTATCCTCTACAATCTCAAACTTGTATCAAACATCTTTTTTATCTTCTAATAGCAACCTTTATTTTTACTGGCACAACGAGTTAATTTAAATAACATACCTTGGCACAGTTTTTTATTAATAACTTTCAATATGTAAGTTATCATTTTCATCTGATTTTGGCATAATACCAAAATTTTATTATGTCAAAACAGAAATAAAGGTGATCTTGATTGTAAATGTATTATATCACGCATAAGTTTCTCTTACAATGACCATTTTGAAAAAATAATATCTTATTTTTTAGCAAAAAATAAGATATATATGAGATGTATTTCTAAAGCAGAAACTTAATTTATGAAATATGCGCTTGAATTTGATAGGTAATTTGTATCATTTTCAGACTGGCTCATTTATAAATTTAGAACTCATCCGTAAATTATTGTTTATAAACAGGACTAATTTTTCTCCAGAAAATGATAGCACAAGCAAAATGAATGAGAGCTAAATAATTTCTTGCTTTTTTCTCATAACGAACCACCAGTTTACGGAAACAATTAAAAAACGAATGTATTACTTTAACAACCCATTTTCGTGCTTTGAAATTTGGATTCTTGATTTTCTCTTCCTTTTCTTCACCTCTAGGACGGATATGCAGAATGTATTTTTTGTCGTAAATTATTTTTTCAGCACCTGTATAACCGGCATCAAGACAAAGATTTTGTGGTGTGTTGTCAGTGACTTCAGGTTTGAATTTAACCATGGCAGTCGCCAATAACCGAAAATGATTGATTCCGCTCTGTGGCATTTTTGCCAATGTCATGCTCATTCTCTTTTTTGGGATTTTGTGATGTTTCGTCTGCCCAGTACAATTTTTTCCGCTTTGGCTCGTTCCTCAGCTAACTCCTCAAGAAGCTTATTTCCACCTGATGAGGTGTTGATTTTACATACATTAGGAATACTCTGCATATTCTCGTCCAAAAACCACCAGTCATAATAATCTTCCCTACCGAATCCGTCATTGTCCCCTGAATCATAGCTTTCATAAGAGCCTACTACAATTACCACATCATTCTGGCAACTCTTGAAATAATAGGTTCTTTCGGAATCAAAGAACCAGAACCCAAGGTCGTTCAGCATAGTTCCCGTTATCTCATGGCTCCCAAAACCCGCCACAGGGTATTCATATAGAATAGATTCCAATTGTTCGCCAGGGTGTTCGGCAAAAAAATTCGTGAACCATTTGACAGCCAGCTTATATCCTTTGAGGTAAGCACGATACCGCCAGTAATTGGAGGCACGCACATAAAACGGTGAAGCACCTTTTATGCGTGAATATCGTTCAAAAAATTCTGCCAAATGATACATCATATATCCATTGCCGACAGCACACAGTACCGTCAATCTACGAAATGCAGGATTCTTTTTATGATTCAAATTAGCAACATCTTCGATATGGTGTGTCAAAAATGGTTGACCCTGCTCATGCAATACTTCATCATATAACTTCTGATTATCCATTTTAACTTCTCCCTCCCATTCAATTAGAGCATCCACACGCAAATGGCGTGGAATGAATCCGAGCTTCTTTGCACAAATACAAGAAAAATTTTTTCAGCCATCGGTTAATCCGCATGAAAATCGGTTTTATCTGCGACAGTGTAAGAATCAGCTTAGTCAACAATTATCGTCCATAGACCCAACGGAAGGAGAAAAACTGGTGACCATTTACGAATGGAGGAACGAGATACAGTCGTTCCTCCGCCAATTATATCCATACACCACGCCAATATATTAACACTATACTATTATGTTTTATCGAACGAGCGTCCGAACAGTTTCAAAGAAACCTTGCAGGAACTAAATCAGACAAGATTTCAGTTGACATTAGATAACACAAAATTTTATTATTAAAAGTTTAACGATATAAACAGCTATTCCAATGTGTTTCCATTAGCTGAAAATTTTTTATTGTATCTCTCTTATCGGTCGATATAAGGCGTTTAGGTTATGCGTTGATTGGCAAGTCGGTTCTGTTAGACCGGTAATTGAGCATCTTTTAAAAGTTGACGGGTTTGATTATCATAACAATTGATATCCACTGCTACAAACATTTTATTGACTTTTGCACCTTTTTCAACATACAAAAAGTGTATTTTATCCTCTACTGTAAAAAAATATAAACGTTTCTCTCGGTGATATTGCCTGTCATTCTCATCTTTACACGGAAAGGTTTTGACACATTTTACGATTGGTCGACCATAAGCGTCAAAACCAAAAGTGACACGGTCACATTTTGGAAAATTCGGTTTTAGTTCCGGAATAAATTTTCGTGCAGTAGGATAGTATAATTCCATAGTACTCCACCCTGTGTATTCAACACCACAAACCGTAAATTTTTGATTTCGGTCACTCCCCAACCAAAATACTTGTGTGCATCCAATATATCCCAAGCCAAAATCAATTATTTCCCAGTTAATGTTAGGTTTATCGGAGACCGCTTCTCCTTTAAATTCTGCTATCGCTTTCTTTAAATTCTGACCTGCAGAATAGCTGGTTCCCGTATTACCACCGCCTGAACATCTGTATGCAATTTGCCCTGCTGCCAAAACTAAATGACCAAGTCCTTTTGCGATACTCATGAAAAGCTCCCCCTTCTTACATAAATTTAATAAGAGTTGTATCAATTCCGCAGGGAAATGATATATAAAGTCAATCCTGTTATCCTCGTTTATGACAGTAATGTTCCTATACATTTCGGAATAGTGTTTTTGCTGTTGATGGTATCTTCGTGAAGTAAATCTGTTACTATAAATGAGCAAATTTGAAAAATTACACAAACACTTGTCGTTCCGAACGAAGCGAAAGATCTTTTTTAAGACCTTTCACTTCGTTCAGGGTGACAGACAGTGTATATTTATTGTGCATAACTGCGAAAAATGATATACTTGCTCTTTATATACAATCATCTATGGTTTTTATTTCTCACCGTTTTCAACTGTAATTTAAATGTTCGATTGTCCTAATTGTTTTTGTTGTCATCGAAAGCCTTTTTTGCTGCATCCAAGTCATCTTTGCTGACCTTTGTATTTTTGGCTTCTTTTTTCATCTCGCTTGTGCTAAGTCACTGAACGAATATGGATCGTTGCTTTTTTCCGCCAGTTTCAAAATAAGCCGAAGAAAAGTCAGACCTGCAAGATACACTGTGAGAAATGAAACGATAGCAGAAGCAATAATTGAAGTACCAGGAATCAACATACCTGCAAGCAAAGCAACAATTGCACCACCAAGAGTTGCGGCAATGTTAGCTAAAACCGCTCTTGCGAGAACCTTCAGTATATTCTTCTTAAGAGAAATACCCAACTCCTTGCAAAGCTTACCATACATAACCCAGACAGTTCCAAAGCAGGCAATGATGGTAGCCGGAATAGCAATTCCAGGGATGAGACCTCCTGCTGTATCGGCAGCAGCCGCTACTATGGCGGAATTGATGATAATTTTCTCTGCCTCATCAGCATTAGGATAATAAGTACGCAGTGCTTGAATAGCAGATTTGATTAGCAATTGTTCGTTCATTTTTCTTCCTCCTTTTTAGAATCTAAGTCTGCCATCAAAGACATTACTTTCGTAGAAATCCCTTTGTCGGCTAACAACTTTGTGAGTGCATCGCAGATTTCCTCTTTATACCGCATAACAAAATAGACAATCAACGGCTCCGTTTTACGGTACTCATCCAATCGTTCCAGCAAAACCGATACAATCGGTTCTTTGGCATCTCCTATGATGTTTACAACATCAAATACTGTCTCTGTACTATCATTCTGGGGAATCAGCCACAATAAATCGGGTAGAAACCGACAAACTATGTCTTTCCACACCGCATTGACACTCACGCTGATTCTCATGCCGAAATCACATCGGTCAACACTCATCTCATAGACCTTAGCCGGAATCTTCTTTTTGTCCATGATATTGTTGATTTCTGACAAAATGCTGTTCTTGTTGCGTTCTGTAAACTTGATGAATGCACGGTCTTTAAGTTGCTGGGGCAACACAGCAATACCGCTTTTTAAAAATGAGCTGATTAACCTTTTCAAAAAACCACTGTCTTCCGATACAAAAAGATTTGGCAACGCAGCATAGTCTATTTCGTCCAAAATCACCGATAATTTCATGTTTTCACTTCCTTTGCCGAAATTTATTTTGATACATTAGTATGCTAAAGGAACAGGAATGCAATCCACTAAAAAGATTTTTTCGATGAATCTCCGTGAATAAAAATATCCACAATATCCTTAACATCATTTAATGGTCCATTCCCCTTAAACATCGCTTTGATGTTGTCAGCTAAGTTGTCTATATTCACCTTATTTTTTTTCTCTGTAAAAATGTTGCATAGAGTTAAAACAAAACGATAAGTAAATATAATGTTCGTCAGTGTACTCAATCCCATCGCCATAAATATGCCTGCTCCGGGTATTAGCCAAAAAAATTTGGTAGCTGTTTTACACCCTACATAATAACCGGATAATCCTAATAATGCTGATTTGCAAATACCGACTGCGGTATCTTTGTCAAGATGACAATTCTCTTTTGCAGCAACACTGTAAAGACAACTCCCCCAAACAGTTGCAATTGCAGCAATATCGGCTACTGATGAAAAAGCCCCAATCGGACCCAAAGCGGCTATCGCTCTTAATGCGGTTTTGGTTGCCCCTCTATGTTTTTGAGGTATTTTTTTTAACATCGCTCATTCCTCCATACACCATTGGAAAATTTGTTTCAAGTGATTGATATTTGTGATATGTATTATACATAGTACACAATGTTTTTGGCTCTCCTATACTAACTGCTTATAGGTGCATGGTAACTGTGTGTTGATAGACTTTACCCACTTTATGGCGGTTTCCTGTTTGGGCATCATAAAATAATGAGTTTCGCCGTTACTCATATGCAGTCGGAGCGTATAAATGGTTCTCCCCAGGTTTTTATAATGTCCCACCTCGGCACTCGAAATTTCATTGAATCCGAACATT
>CACYDZ010000269.1 GCA_902773265.1 uncultured Ruminococcus sp. | reverse complement strand
TCTTCTGTGGTATCTTCTGTGGTGTTTTCTGAAACGGTTTCTTCTGTATTGTCAGAAATGACTTCTTCTGCGGTATCTTCTGTGGTATTTTTGGTATCGTCAGCAATGGCTGTTTGTAAACGGATATCTTGTAGTCTTTCTTTTAACTGCTGTTCGATACGGCTTACCGCCGTAAATACATCATGGTAAGAAATTTCTCTGTTTTTTTCTCCCTCTAAGCTCTCTTCCAATAAAGCTATCAGTGATTTTTTTTCTTCACCGTGTTTAGCATAGGACTGAATATCTTTCATCACTTTCTCAAACAGAATTTCTGTTCTTGCATTCTCTACTGCTTTATCGGTAAAGCGAACATCTTCTTTTGATAAGATGGGATTGTCTTTATGGTCGTTTTTGTTGTCGCCGTCAAACAGTTTCTCCCACTTTCGGGCAAGAGCATTATCCGTTTTTTGATATTCCTCCGGTACTTGTGTTTCGGAATATCTCTGGGTATATCTCCCGTCATATCCTGACGGATTGGACTGCAATTCCTGCTGATTTTCTCCCTTTTCCGTATTCATATCTCTGCTCCTCCCCAAAGCCGAACATCTTTAAAAATCACTAGAGGTATTTTACTATAAAATCGGCATGATTACAATGCTTTTATCCTAATTTATTTGCAACAAAGCGTAAAATATGTTATAGTGATTGGGCAAATTAATATGAAATTTTCCCTAATAACGCCGAAAGGAGTGCTGATGAAAATGATGAAATCCAAAAGATATCTGCTGTCATACAGTCTGCTTTTCTTGTTCTTTCTGTTGCTGGGGGTGTTTCTGGGGGTTTCCTATGTTCACTCCCAATCCTATTATGCCTCAACCAATCCTACACATTGTATAAAATATTCGGGTAACTACTGTCTTAACAACAGCTACTCTGTAAAAGATATTCCCGAAAATCATAGGATTACTCTGCGTTCCTCCAGAAAAACAACATCAGTACGGCTGATTATCCAACTTCAGGAAAATATCCGCCCACAACAATCTGTCAATCTTTATTCGGAATTTGCTAAAATCCGTGTACTCAAAAATGATACCGAAATTGCTTCTTACGGCTATCATGACCACTTGAATGATATGGTGTTCACCGTGAAAGACTGGTTTTCTTTCAGTAATGTCAATATTAACAGAAATGATATCCTCACCATAGAAATCAGTTCTGATGTTGTTGGCATTAACGAACCATATCTACATCATTTTCTGGATAATATCATCGTCGGCACAAAAGAACATCTTCTGAAACACAATGTCGAAAAAAATCTGTTCCATATTGTGATAGCGGGAGTTATTTTTATAATGGGGTTTGTGTTATGCGTACTGATGCTGACTTTCAAGCTGATGAATGCTCCTGTCTATATCGGTGATTTTTCGTGTAGTTTTCTGATGATGAGCGGAGCATTGATTATGTTTTTCAACTATGATTATATCACTTTGTTGTTCCGCAATACGCTGATGGTAAATATTATTGATACACTCAATCATATGCTGGTACTCTTTTTTATGCTGATTTATTTCAGACTTTATGTTCACGGTGAAATGGTAAAGCGTGCCGTCAGGTATTTTCAGAATATATGGGCATTGATGATAGTCCTGTTCTGCGTGTTGTATGTTTTCAAAGAACTTAACCCTGAAACTATTTTCGCTTCATTTCTACTGCCCGCTATTGTGATTATTCTGGTCACTGCCCTTTTTCTGTGCATCGACTACAATCATATCGAAAGTTCACATTCCAAAATCATGATTGGTTCCGGTCTGATTATGTGTGTGTCTTCTTTTGCAGAATTTTCCTGCCGTCATCTGAGAGGATATTTTCTGCATTATCCTTTTACGGTCGGATTGGTTGTCTTTTCTCTGATACAGTTCCTCGCTATTATGATTGTCGCTAAACGCAATATCTTACAGGCCTCCCGTGCGGAATATATCGAAAATGAACTCCTGCAAAGTAAAATTTCTATTATGCTTAGTCAGATACAACCACATTTCCTGTATAATACACTTGTCGTTATCCGCCATCTGTGTGAGAAAAATCCTAAACTCGCTAAAGAAGCTATCACGGAATTTGCCGGCTATCTTAGAGGTAATCTGGATTCCCTGACACTCAATACCACAATCTCTTTTGAAAAGGAAATGGAACATGTGGAAAATTATATCTCTCTCGAAAAAAAGCGTTTCGGGGATAAAATCCAGATTGAGTATGATATTGAAGCTACTGATTTTGAAGTGCCGTCACTGACTATCCAGACCATTGTCGAAAATGCTATCCGTCACGGTATCACAAAACGGAAAGAAGGGGGAACCGTTTCTATTATGACAAGAGAATATGCCTATACCTATACCATCGAAATTAAAGATAACGGCGTTGGTATAAACGAAAACATTCCTGAAAAAAAAGATAACCGCAGTCATATCGGTATTGAAAACGCCAGAAAAAGAATTGAAACGATGTGTCATGGTACGCTGGATTTTCAGAGTATTCCCAATATCGGCACTACTGTTCTGATTACTCTGCCTAAGTAGTCCGCCTGAATGGATTATCAGACTTTCAGCTATGACAACGGAAAGTTTCGGTCAAGCCTTTTCAAACTTACTTTTTTTGAAAAAAAAGTAAGCAAAAAAACTTTCAAGGTTCGCTTCGCTCGATTTATTCAGCAGACTTTCAGCTGTGACAATTAAAAGTTTTGTCCACTTTTTCAAAAGTGGTGGGGTTAAGGGGCAAAGCCCCTTAGCGGGATTTTAAAGGGCGGCAGCCC
>CACYDZ010000268.1 GCA_902773265.1 uncultured Ruminococcus sp. | reverse complement strand
ATCCCACAAGGGGCTGCCGCCCCTTGACCCTGCCAACTTTTTGAAAAAAGTTGACAAAAACTTTTAATTGTCACAGCTGAAAGTTTGATGAACAATCCGAACGCTTTCCCTGTCAATCCGAACACCTTTTTATGTCATTCCGAACGGAGTGAGGAATCTTACAAAAAGATTTCTCGTTGCGTTGCTCCTCGAAATGACAAAAAAAATCCAAAAAACCTACACGCTTTTTTGATTAAGCGTGTAGGTTTGATTTTTACAGATATGTTTTTTAATCAGCCGTTATAGGAATAGTTAGGAGCTTCTTTGGTAATGCTGATATCGTGAGGGTGGCTTTCTTTCAGACCGGCACCCGTAATTCTGACAAACTGTGCTTTCTGATGTAATTCGTCAATATTTTTACAGCCTGTGTAACCCATACCGGCACGCAGTCCGCCTACCATCTGATAGACCGTTTCCGACAACATTCCTTTGTAGGGTACTCGTCCCTCAACACCTTCGGGAACAAATTTCTTGAAACCACTCTGGAAATATCTGTCCTGACTGCCTTTACCCATAGCACCTAAACTGCCCATTCCACGATAAACCTTGAACTGTCTGCCCTGATAGATTTCACTGTCTCCGGGAGATTCCTCACAACCTGCCACAAGTGAACCAATCATAACGGTATTACCGCCTGCTGCCAGTGCTTTGACAATATCGCCTGAATATTTGATACCGCCGTCGGCAATAATCGGAATACCATATTCTGCGGCTGCACAGGCTGCGTCATAAATAGCGGTAATCTGCGGAACGCCTATACCTGCTACCACTCTTGTCGTACAGATTGAACCGGGACCTATACCGACTTTTACGGCATCAGCACCTGCTTCGATTAATGCTCTTGCAGCATCTGCGGTTGCCACATTACCTGCGATAAGCTGTACATCAGGAAATGCTGTCTTTACTCTCTTTACAGCATTGATAACATTTCTGTTATGACCGTGTGCTGAATCCAGAACAAGCACATCTACCTGAGATTTTACCAGTTCTGCTACTCTTTCCAGTACATCTGCCGTTGCTCCGATTGCTGCACCGCAAAGTAATCTTCCATTATCATCTCGTGCCGAATTGGGATATTGGGTAAGGTTTTCGATGTCTTTAATCGTGATAAGACCTTTCAGCATACCCTTATCATCAACGATAGGAAGTTTTTCAATTTTATGTTCTCTCAACAATTCCTGAGCCTGTTTCATATTTGTTCCGACAGGTGCAGTAATCAGTTGTTCGTAAGTCATGACATTTTTAATTTGCTGACCATAGTCAGCATCTGTCATAAAGCGTAAATCACGATTGGTAATAATACCGACGAGTTTTCCATTTTCGCATATCGGTACGCCTGAAATTTTGTATTTTGCCATAAGGTGATTAGCGTCACTGACAAGATGGTCGGGCGACAGGAAAAAAGGATTGGCAATAACACCGTTTTCTGAACGCTTTACCCTGTCAACCTGGTCTGCCTGTGTTTCAATCGACATATTTTTATGGATAATACCGATTCCACCTTCTCTGGCAATCGCAATAGCCATTCTGGTTTCCGTTACGGTATCCATAGCCGCTGTAATAAGTGGGATATTGAGGGTAATTTTCTTTGTCAGTCTTGCCGAAATATCCACATTGGCTGGTTCAACGCTGGATTCTCCCGGAATTAACAGTACATCGTCAAAGGTGAGTGCCTCTTTACAAAACTTTTCCTGATAATTTTTGTTTATCATTTTGCCATTCCTCCTTATTTTTTCGGTCAGATACATATAAAGCTGTCTTTAGGTTATTATATCGATTATAGCCGTTCAAAACAGATTTGTCAATACCAAAATCCGACATTATTACAGGAATTTCAATCACATAAATTTACCTTTCCAGATAATATATACCGTCTTGTTTTTCAATAGAATAGCCGTATTTCGCACTTTCCCTATAGATATCATCAATACCCAACGCAGAAACACTTTCTTCAGGAAGATAAATATACTTTGCTTTATTTTCAGGATTAAGCAGATAATAATTTTTCAGTCTTTGATAGGAGGTTGTCTTGATGCCGGAAGTCCATGAGGAGTATGAACCGCACGGAAATTTATCAAGATAAAGATATCCCCATGTTCGGTAATCCGCAATGACAATCCTGCCTGGTGTTTTATGTTGATAGTAGGATAATCTTTCATAGAATTGGTTATAGCTGTCAAAAGTTTCTTTCGTGGTGAACAGTCCTTTGGCAACTCCCTTTTCAACTTTATAGATAGTATTCTGTGTATAGCGGTCTCCGTAACAGTAATCTGTTTTAATCCATAGTTCTGCTGTTGTTTGTATACCTAAGGCAACCATACATAAACCAAAGCATATCCATCCGGTTGTTGCTTTTTTCTGAGAGGATTTTGGCTGAGAAAAAATTTCTTTCAGTAATTCTCCGATACAGATAATTCCGCCTATATCTGACACTACCATTGCCATAAAAATGACATTGTAAAGCTGATTGGAAGCAAAATGTACGGCAAATGAATAGAAAATTCCCATTACATAGGAACAGTAAAATAAAATTTTTGGTTTCTTTTCGCAAAGCACATATGCTGTGAATCCCATGAATATCAGCGGGAACATTACTGACGAAAAATACATCTCCAGAAAGTTTTTTCTCATCATCAATACCAGTGCTATGACACTGATGATTGTAGTAACAATCAGATAAATTTCACGATGGTTCTTTCTTTTTTTGTCGAACAGCATTGCCATGACAGTAAGAAAGTACGCAAAAAAACAAAAGTAAATATATCCGCAACAAAACAGTATGGCAAGAAAATAATCAATGATTTTTTTAAGGAAAGAACTCTGGATATGTTCAGGGTCACCGAACATGATATACGGGAATTTCTGCCAGATATCTTCTATACCTGCTCTTGATATGACAAATATCAGAAAACTGACTGCACAAATACTGATACCAACAGTAATCCATAAAAATGTTTTCACAGTAAACAAATGCGTAAAAATAACGGTGTTTTTCAGTTTTTGGGTATTTGTTTTCTGCCAGAAAAATCGAAACAATGCACATAAGCCATAGATTACATACAACACTGCCATATACGGACACGATAACACCGCAAAAGAAAAAAATACGCCACTGACAATTAAAGGTAACTTATTTAATTGTTTTTCATCAAACAGTAAAATGCCCGCAATAACAAGACTATCTATGCAAGTAGCATTATATCCGAATGTGCAAAGCGGATACAGTTCAAAAAGATAATATAACACAACTGCCACAACAGATGTATAACCGTATTTTTTCAGACGGATATAGACAAATATCCCTACCACTGTATGAAAAAACAAGTAGATAATCCGCATTGCCAGTAATATTCCCTCAGTAGAATGGTAAAACAGTTTATACAGAAAAACAAATGGAACTCTTAAAACAGCAGAAAGCTGTGACAAATGCCACTCATCTTTAAAGAGTGCATCACCTTGTAAAATTCTGTTGGCAATCGCAAAATAAAATGGTTCGTCACCTTGCTGAAATCCTTGAAAACATTTCCAGAACGATAACAGAAATGCTGAAAACAGTAACAAAAAGAAAATGATATTCTGTCTGAGAACAGAAATTTTCCGGATTCTTTTGACAACCATTTTTTACCCGATAATTTCCTTTCCTCCCATGTAAGGACGCAAAGCAACAGGAATATTAACTGACCCGTCAGCATTGAGGTTATTTTCTAAGAAAGCTATCAACATTCTGGGCGGTGCAACAACGGTATTGTTAAGGGTATGAGCGAAATATTTTCCATTTTTACCTTTTACACGGATTTTCAGTCTTCTTGCCTGTGCGTCACCTAAGTTGGAACAACTGCCGACTTCAAAATATTTTTTCTGTCTGGGTGACCACGCTTCTACATCAATAGACTTGACTTTCAAATCTGCCAAATCCCCTGAACAACACTCCAGTGTCCTTACGGGAATATCTAATGAACGGAATAAATCGACAGTATTCTGCCAGAGTTTATCAAACCACATTTTGCTGTCTTCCGGTTTACAGACAACTATCATTTCCTGTTTTTCAAACTGATGAATACGGTATACACCACGCTCTTCTATACCATGAGCTCCTTTTTCTTTTCTGAAACAGGGAGAATAGCTGGTATAGGTATACGGGAGATTTTCTTCCTTATTGATGGTGTCGATAAACTTACCTATCATGGAATGTTCACTGGTACCAATAAGGTAAAGGTCTTCACCCTCAATCTTATACATCATAGCATCCATTTCGGCAAAACTCATGACACCTGTAACTACATTACTTCTTATCATGAACGGCGGTACACAATAGGTAAACCCTCTGTCAATCATAAAATCCCTTGCATACGAAATTACTGCCGAATGTAATCTGGCGATATCGCCTATAAGATAATAAAAGCCGTTACCTGCTACGCTTCTGGCACTGTCTAAATCAATTCCGTTGAACTTTTCCATAATTTCAGTGTGGTACGGAATGTCAAATTCAGGTACAACAGGTTCGCCAAATCTTTCAATTTCCACATTTTCACTGTCATCTTTACCTATGGGAACGGACGGGTCAATGATATTCGGAATAACCATCATTCTTTTGGTGATTTCTTCCTGCAGTCTTGTTTCCTCTGCCTGTAACTGCTGTAACATTTCTGCCTGTTGAGTGACTTTCTTTTTGAGTTCTTCTGCTTCTTCTTTTTGACCTTTTGCCATCAATCCGCCAATCTGTTTGGAAAACTTATTGCGGTCAGCACGCATATTATCCGCCTGTTGCTGTATGGCTCTGCTTTGTTTGTCTAATTCGACAACTTCATCAACTAGAATCAGTTTACTGTCCTGAAACTTTTTCCTGATGTTTTCTTTGACCATTTCGGGATTTTCCCTTATCAGTTTAATATCCAACATAAATTATTATTCTCCTTTGACTTACATCATATTTTTACCCAACAACTGTGCCAGTGCAAATAAATCCTCTTTACTGTAAAATTCAATTTCTAATGTACCTTTTTCTTTGCTGTCACCGTTGACGGTTACTTTTCTTCCTAAATGTTCTTTCAGCGACAACTCTACCTCATCGTAGTAAGCAAGTCGTTTTGTTTTCTTTTTTGATGTTTCACGTGAAACATTATTGTTTTCTGTTTCACTGTTGATTTTCTTAACAATGTTTTCCAGATGTCTGACAGAGATGTCATTTTCCAGACAGACTTCAGCACATTTTTGCATATCTTCCTGATTTTTCAGTCCCAACAGTGTTCTGCCATGACCTGCACTTAACTTTCCGCTGTTGATAAGGTCGATAATTTCTGACGGTAACGAAAGCAAGCGTAACGCATTGGCAATAGCGGGTCGGGATTTGCCGACAATCTTGGAAATGTCTTCCTGCGACATTCCGTATTCTTCGATAAGTTTTTTGAAACCGAATGCTTCTTCGATAGGGGTGAGGTCTTCCCGCTGAAGATTTTCAATCAATGCGATTTCTGTTGTTTCCAAATCGGTCAGTTCCCGAATAACAACAGGAACTTCACTTAAACCTGCCATTCGGCTTGCTCTCCAGCGTCTTTCTCCGGCAACTATCTGATAACCGCCGTCAGCAATCGGTCGTACAAGCAACGGTTGTAATACGCCATGCTGAGCTATCGACTGTGCCAGTTCTGCCAAAGCATTTTCATCAAATTCTCGGCGTGGCTGAGATTTGTTCGGTTCAATTTCTGAAATCCGCAAGGTAACAGGACTGTTATCACTCTCGTTTTCGTTTTCAATGAAGATTGCTCCTAATCCTTTTCCAAGACCGCCTTTTTTAAATTTTGAAGCCATGTTTATCCTCCTTTCAAAAAAATCAGCAAAGAATAGTCAAAATTTGCTTACGCAAATTTTGTTTGATTTTTGGGCAGTTAAAGGGCTTTGCCCTTTAAAATCCCACAAGGGGTTTCACCCCTTGACCCCACGAACTTTTTGAAAAAAGTTCGACAAAAACTT
>CACYDZ010000267.1 GCA_902773265.1 uncultured Ruminococcus sp. | reverse complement strand
CGGAAAATCTGTTGTTATATCTGGCAGGAGAAATACAGAAGCAGGTTTTTGCCGAAAACAGTAATTTTAAATGGGCTTATACCGGATTGGGATTTGAGGTCAATAATAAATTATATTACGATTTGGAAAGTCTGTACTATTGCTTGTGTCGGAAAGAAGAGTATCTCCGTTGTGAAAATCTGTTATCCATAGTAACACAGTACTATATTTATGACACGGTTTTAAAATCTTTTTTTGCGAATTTCTTTGAAAAATTTTCTGTTACAGAACTGGTACAGACCTATTATTCCCGCTTTCAGAAAGTGTTGTTGTTTATCAAAGGCAGAACGGGTGAACCTGACAGCAAAAAATGGAAAGATTTTTTCAATTATTCGGATATTTCCGATGAAAGTATTGAAAAATTTATTGACTGGATAAATTTTAAAGATATTTCCGATGCTTTTGGAAATGACGAACGCAGTATTTTCTGGAGAAAGTACAAATTCAGGAAAATAGAAAAGATGACTGAAAGTCAGGCTTTGGTGATGTATTTCAGATATCACTTTGTTGTAGAATTTTTAGGAAAAGCCAACGGGCCTTTATACATCTATGAAGACACAAAACAGATTCGCCGAGAAGTACTGGCGAACAGCCGTAACCTCAACAATAACAAGTTCAGAAAGAAACTGTTGCACAGTCATTATTTTGAGCGTATCATTCATTCCGGCGACTGGGAATATAAGACGGATTCTTTTCTGAAAGAAAAGAATATTGCTCATAAATTAGAAGAACGATGAAAAATAAGCAAAGATAAGATTTTTCTAAAAAATGTTTTTTACAACAAACAGCGATTTTATTTTTAGATAAAATAAAAAAAATATTGACAGAATATTATATAAATATTATAATTATTATGGTTAAAGTGGATAGTTGTTGGAGTATGATTAAAATAATCAAAAAAGAAAGGGGAATGGATTATTATGTTGAAAATCAAGCGTTTCTTTGCTGTAGCCGTATTCAGTGCGGTTGCCGTACTTGGCATGGGAATTTTGTCTGGCTGTCCAGGTTCAGAATCAAGGTCTACGCTGCCCTACCCCGATGAGTGGCAGCAACAGAAAACAACCGCAACTTCATCTTCAGATACAAAGGCTGACGGTGTGGACGAAATACGGTATTTTCTGGACAAGTCCAACAGTACAGGGTATGCCGAAGAAGAAATTCTGGATATTAACTCTTGCCTTACCCGTACGAGTGTGAGCAATAAAAAAGAGTACTATATCTTTGACTCTGATACCGGTAAGATTGTCAAAACAGATTTATTGCGTTTTCTGGCAAAGTCAAAATCTTATGGTGCAGTACTGGATGATATTGAAGATATCTGTTACAACAAAGATGGCGTCAATGTCATTTCCACTGACCTTCAGGCAAATGCCAGCGGTGTGCAGATAGGCAAATGGCTTACAGAAACAGGGTGTACAGGGTATAGTTTCTATGTGTTCAGAACAGATTATAACGGTAAACTGGAATTCAAAACTTATCTGGACGGGGTAAAAAAGAAAATTTCAGTGTCTGACTGCAAATTACCTAATAAATATTTTTTAGTGATGATATTCGGTAACGACAAAAAGGTAAAGGATTTTGATGCAGACTTTCAGAACATCGTTGATACAAGCACCCTCAAGGACAAACACAACAAAGACTATTTCTACCACATTTCGATGACGGATAATGATGAAGAAACTTATCGTTTGTCATTCAGTTCAAGCAAGTGCTTTGAGAAGAATATAGCTAAAGTCAAATTTGACAATACAAACTATTGTTACGGTATTGCTCATAAAGAAGAGGAAGATAAGAAATTTGCTGACGGGAATGTTTTTGTGTATGAGAAAAACAAATATTCCGCCAGTGAAAAAAAGAATGCTGTAAAAGCGGTATTGTATGCTTTGCCGGAAAACAATACGCCCGATATCGAAACAGAAGCAACCGTCCGAACTATGAAATATGATAATGATGCTTCAAAATATGTAGAAAGCAGTGTCAAATTTGATGTGAAAGTGGATATTCATACAAAAGACACGACTGTATCCGATAATGATGATGAACCTTTCGCCCTGAAAAGTTCAGAAGACGATGAAGACCTCAATGAGAAACTCGGGGGAAATATTGTTGCCGTACCTAACGGAAAATATATTACTGTCAGTATAGCAAATTCTGATTTGCCTGAGGGACTTTACAGCATAGAAATTGCTTTGAAATATCATAAGGAAACCTCATTGAGCAGTTTTTCCGCACCTTACAGTGCCACTGTCAAAGATTATGAAAATGCCTTGAATACCGAATGTAAAGCAAAACCGCTGAAAAACAACACTTACAGTGATACGGAATATGAGTATGTGGCAAATTCTTCCTACAGAACACAATCTGCATTCAATCGTCTGCTGGATTTCAACAGAGTAACTGATGAACTGACAGAATACGACGGCGATAAATATACTACGCTTTCCGTTGTCATTGATAACAGGAGCAACACTGAAAAAAAAGAATATGACAAAAAAATGAAACTGGCAGAAAAAGAAGCCGAAAAGACAACTCAACAGACAACCGAAAAAAATAATAAATGAGATTTAACAGGAGGTTTTTTATCATGACGAAGTATAAAAATATGTGGATAGGAATGAT
>CACYDZ010000266.1 GCA_902773265.1 uncultured Ruminococcus sp. | reverse complement strand
GTATCGGAGTAACCGCACAGCAGGAGTAATTCTTTTACTGCGTCCTTAGTATAATTTGATACTGCAAAGCACCAAATTTCGTATTTGGTTAATTAAAGCCTGCGTTTTTTGGTGCTTTTCTATATTTGTGCGGTGTTGCCTTACAAAGTAGGTTTTGGTAGTTCACCGCCTGATTTTGCAATAATAACCGCGTTTTTTGTGACGATAATATCATAGTTAAAGTCCCCGGAATTCAACCGGGGACTTCTCGTTGTATTTATTGCTTTTAGATTTTCATTGTGCTTTCACGCAGAACAGCAAATGCGTCACCTGAAGTAATAACACCGTCCTGATCGTAGTCTGCTGCTTGGATTTTGCGATTTGACGTAATCTTTATCATATCTAAGCTTAAGCGTAGAATTATCAGAGCATCGTTTGAGGACAAATCTTCATCACCATCTACATCTCCGTAAATCAAAGGCTTTACCGCTGTAACGCCAACGTTGTCGGTGTATTTATTTCCATCGTAAACAGCGGTTGCATAATAGTCAATTACGCTGCCATCTTCGTCTTCACTTCGGATTTTCTCGCTTACGGACGCTTTTACCGTTTCTATGTGCGATGGGTCATTTTTGCATGTTAGCGTAACCGTTACCTGTTCAATTTTTACTGTATTGTCTGCATTTTGCGGCCAGTTCCATACTGCCTCGTAGTCATGCCCTATTTTAAGGAGCGTTTTTGTCTTTTTATCGGTGTATTTTTTGCCGTCATACTCGACTGTTGCAGTCAGCTCCTGCGTTCCGGTTTCTTCACAAGTGGGATCCTTTGTTATTATCTTTTCAACAACAGCATCAACGTCCGTTGTATGGTCGATATTGTTTTCACAAACAAATTTTGCCGCTGCTGTTTCGTTTTCGTTGTCCCATACAAAGCCGGCTAAGACATACTTATGACCATTTGCACATGAGTCGGTCTGTGCAGGAATATCGGAAGATGTGTCTGTGTCGGTTGAATCATGCTGTTTTTCTGTACTTGTATCGGTCGAGGTGTCGGTGGGTCGGTTTGTATCTGTATTTTCGGTATTTGTGTCGGTATCAGAAGACGAAGGCTCGTTTTCGGTGTCAGAAGTTTTTTGTTTGTCTGTATCTGATGTAACAGGATTTTGAGTATCAGTGCTGCTGTCAGAAGAAATATCAGTTTCCGTTTCGGGAAGTTCTGTTGAAAACGGAATATTATTAATTTGTGCGTATGTTTGAGCATAGGAGTTTTCCTTTCCGTAAATTGTGAGTAACGGACATTTAAGAAAAGCATGATTCCCGATAGAAGACACTGAATCAGGAATGTAAATCTTTGACAAAAATTTACATTCACGAAAAGCACAAGTCCCGATAGAAACAACTGAATCCGGAATATCAACACTTGTGAGGGAACCACATTCATCAAAAGCCCAAGGGCCAATTGACGTTAAAGAATCCGGAAAAGAAATGCTTTTGAGAGATGGACAGTAATTGAAAGCTGCACTATCAATAGAAGTAACTGAATTGGAAATAGAAACGCTTTCAAGATTGGTGCAGTTCCAAAAAGCACTCTCTCCAATAGCAGTTACAGAATTTGGAATATACACATTCCTAAGCGTATGTTTTTGAATAAAAGCCTGACTTCCAATCGAAGTCACTGAATCGGGAATAATTACGTCAGGCGATTCGCCTTTATACATCAACAAGATATTATTGCCTACAATAACAAATTCATCATTCTGTTTTTCTTTCCATGGAGTATCATCAAAAGCCTCCCTACCAATCAATGTAACAGAATCCGGAATAATGATGTCAGACAGAGAAGTGCAGCCTGAGAAAACCGATTCCCCGATTATGACAACAGAGTCAGGAATTGTAACACTGGTTAGTGATGTACATTTTTTAAATGCGCCTTTATCAATAGAAGCAGCTGAGTTGGAAATAGAGATATTTTTCAGAGAGGTACATCTCTCAAAAGCCTCTTCCCCTATGGAAATAACAGAATCAGGTAAAGAAACGTCTGTC
>CACYDZ010000265.1 GCA_902773265.1 uncultured Ruminococcus sp. | reverse complement strand
TCAAGGGGCAAAGCCCCTTGTGGGATTTTAAAGGGCAACGCCCTTTAACTCCCCATGAAAATCCAAAATTTGCGTAAGCAAATTTTGTCAATACCTTACTTCATTGAGGTATAGTCCACATGACGGTGCTGTTGCTCCCGCTTTGGAACGGTCTTTTGCCTCTATAATTTTCCCTATACAGTCAGGCGGAAATTTTCCCTGTGCTATTTTTATCAGCGTACCTACCATAATCCTTACCATGTTATATAAAAATCCGTCCGCTTCTACCGTCATGATAACCATATTCCCCTCCCGCCTGACATTAAATTCCATAACCGTTCTTTCCATATTGTCTTTTCGGCGACTGTTGTCTATTGTACAGAATGAGGTGAAATCATGCTTTCCTATATATGCCTTGCACACTCTGTCCAGCATCTTCTCATCAAGCGGATAACGGTATTCATAGACCAGTCCCTCCAGAAAAGGATTTCTGACTTCTGTATTCCATATCTTGTAAATATACTGCTTGCTTTTGCAACTGTATCTTGCATGAAAGTCAAGCGGTTTCTCCTGTGCATCAAGTACCGCAATATCTTTCGGCAAAAAGCGGTTGAGTGCTGTCTGTAAACGGTAACACGGTATGTTATGTACCATCTTCAGACTGATACAATACTTGTTTGCATGAACTCCGCTGTCTGTACGGGAACAACCCTTGATTTCATAAGGCGTTTCCTGTATGATTTTCTCCAGTGCATTCTGGAAAACTTCCTGCACCGTTAAAGCATTGTCCTGTATCTGCCAGCCATGATAATTTTTCCCATTATAAGCAATCACTATCAGCAAATTTCTTAACTTCTCTTTCTCTACTTCACTGTAAGCTCTGGAAACATCACATTGCATACTATCACTCCTGCCAGCACTATTACCGAAAATATCACCGCTATCACATCTATTCTGCCTGCTTTCAACACTTTCATTCTTGTCCTGCCCTTTCCCCCTCGATAACAACGACATTCCATCGCTACCGCTAAATCAAATGCCCTGTTGAATGACGATACAAATAACGGTATCAGAACGGGTATCATCGCTTTCAGCTTTTTTATGATACCTCCGCTCTCCATATCTGCTCCCCTTGCCTTTTGTGCGTTCATGATTTTATCCGTTTCCTCCAGTAGGGTCGGCACAAATCTTAATGCTATCGTCATCATCATCGCTATTTCATGTACCTGTATCTTGAAAATCGTCAGCGGTTTCATAATTCTTTCCAGTGCATCTGTTAAATCTGTGGGTGATGTTGTGTAGGTCAGAATACAGCTTATCATGATTAATACCACAATCCTTACAGATACAAATACCGCTGTCTGTATGCCGTTCCATGTGATTTTCAAAATCCCCCACTGCCATATCGGTTCACCACTGCCGTAAAATACATTCAGTACAGAGGTGAACAACAAGATAAACAGTACGGGTCTTAACCCTTTGACATACATTTTTAACGGTATTTTTGTGATAATCATTAACACCACTGTAATACAGGTTATAAATCCCAGTGACCCGAAATTCTTTGCAATAAACAAAAACACAATGTAGACACTGATTAAGATGATTTTTACTCTCGGGTCAATTTTGTGTATCAGGGAATTTGTGGGGAAAAATTGTCCTAATGTGATATCTTTTATCAAAAAGATTACTCCTTTATGCTTTCAGAATCGTCAATAATTCTTCAACGGCTTTTTCTATGGTAAGCACACCTTTTCTGACAGGATAGCCTTTGTCAGAAAGTGTGTTCATTATCTGCGTTATCTGTGGGATTTTCAATCCCATATTTCCTAACTGTTCTCCTTGTGCGAAAACCGTTTCGGGTGTATCAAAATATTCTGTATGTCCGCTGTTCATGACAAGTACCCTGTCGGAAATTCTTGCCACATCTTCCATACTGTGCGATACAAACAGTATGGTATTTTTCTGTTTTTCGTGATACTGTCGGATTTGCGACAGCAATAACTCTCTGCCCATCGGGTCAAGTCCTGCGGTGGGTTCGTCCAGAATAAGAATTTCGGGGTTCATCGCAATTACTCCTGCTATGGCTACCCGTCGTTTTTCACCGCCTGAAAGTTCAAACGGCGATTTTTCCAGAAAACTTTTCTCCAGTCCCACAAATTCTATGGCACTTTCCACTCTGTTTTGAATTTCGCTTTCGGTCAGACCCATATTCTTTGCCCCGAATGCAATATCTTTAGCAACCGTTTCTTCAAAAAGCTGATATTCAGGATACTGGAATACCATACCTACTTTGAAACGGATATTTCGGATTTTTTTGGGTTCTTTCCAGATATCGTTCTGACGAAAAAACACTTTGCCTGATGTCGGTTTAATCAGACCGTTAAGCATTTGTACAAGCGTGGATTTTCCTGAACCTGTATGTCCGATTATGCTGACGAACTCTCCCTGCCCAACAGTAAAGGAAATATTATCCACTGCTGTTTTTTCAAAGGGTGTACCTGTGGCATATTTATAGGTAAGGTTTTTTACTTGCAGTATGTCACTCAAAAACGCCATCCCCTTTCCCTGTTTATCGTGGACACTGTCCCCGAACCTCTTGTCAGAGGCTTTGTCCCATTTGCACTGACTTATAGAAATTAACCCCTCTGTCAGCTACGCTGACATCTCCCCTTTCAGGGGAGACTTTATCAAAGCTAT
>CACYDZ010000264.1 GCA_902773265.1 uncultured Ruminococcus sp. | reverse complement strand
TCAGAGAACTTTGTGAAAAGGAAGCGTAATCATTCATGCAACAGACAGAAACGAAAGAAAGAAAAAAAGTTATTTTCAGTGCGATACAGCCCACAGGAACATTTACACTCGGCAATTATCTGGGAGCAATCAGGAACTGGATTCCCTTACAGGAGGAATTTAACTGTATTTATGCCTTAGCCGACTTACACGCCATCACGGTAAGACAAGACCCGAAAAAATTCCGTGAAAACATTTATGAAGCCTATGCTTTGCTTTTAGCGTGCGGAATTGATTTGGAAAAAAGTCTGTTTTTCATACAAAGTCATGTCAGCACTCATGCACAGGCGGCGTGGTTGTTGAACTGTTACACACAGTTCGGAGAACTTTCCCGAATGACGCAGTTCAAAGACAAATCCGCAAGACACACAGATAATATCAATGCAGGTTTATTTACTTATCCGTCACTCATGGCAGGAGATATTTTACTTTATCAGGCTGATATGGTGCCTGTAGGGGCAGACCAGATGCAGCATCTTGAACTTACCAGAAATATTGCGGAACGCTTTAACGGAATTTACGGCAATGTATTCAAAGTTCCCGAAGGCTTTACGCCGAAGGTAGGAGCAAGGGTCAAATCCTTGCAAGACCCCACAAAAAAAATGAGCAAGTCAGACGAAAACGCCAATTCTTATATAGCCATACTGGATAAACCCGAAGTAATTATGAAAAAATTCAGAAGAGCCGTTACCGACAGCGAAGCCTGTGTAAGATATGCAGAGGGAAAAGACGGTATCAATAATCTTATGGGAATATATTCAGCGGTCACAGGTAAGAGCAACGCAGAAATTGAACAGGAATTTGACGGTAAAGGTTACGGAGATTTCAAAACGGCAGTCGGTGAGGCAGTCGTGGAAGAATTGCGACCCATTCAGGAAAAATTCGGAAAATACATACAGGATAAAGCCTATCTGAAAGAATGTTATGAAAAGTCCGCAGAGATTGCCCGTAAAATTTCCCAAAGAACGCTGGATAAGGCAATGAAGAAAATAGGATTTGTATTGAAATGAAGAAATCCTCTCAAAAACTTATCATGAACAGTCTTTCAGTTGCGGTAATAGGGATAATGGTGCTTGTTTCTGAACTGATACACTCCAGAGAAGTGATATTCCCCGAGATATCGGCAATTTGTCTGGGGGCGTTGATTTCTCCGAAATTTGCATGGAATACTTCCAAATCAAAAATGATAATCTGTATAACGGTATGTGCCGTATGTGGGTACGGTATTTCGGCGTTTTTACCGTTACCGGTTTATTGTAAATTACTGATTGCCTTTATCATAGGAAACATTGTGCTGATATGGTCAAAAACAAGTTTTGTCCCTATGCTTTCGGCAATCCTGTTGCCCGTCATTCTGAAAACAGACAGTCTGATTTATCCGATATCCGCATTCAGTCTTACAGCGGTAATTGTTGGTTTGCTGTATTTGTCTGAAAAAACAGGTATGAAAGAAAAATATTCTTACCACCCTGACACTATCCGTCTCAAAACCGACAGTATCGCTTTTCTGAAAAGATTTGTTGTGTATGCCGTACTGTCTTATTTGTCTGTTATCAGCAACTGCATGATAGCGTTGGCACCGCCTCTGGTAGTTGCTTTTACAGAATTGTGCAATCCGAAAAGTAAAGCTAGAAAGTACCCTGTCAATATTTGTTTTGTGATGATGATTTCGGCATTTACAGGGGAGATGACCCGAAAAATTCTCTGTACTTTATATGGATTGCCGTTATTTGTGGGAGTGATTGTGGCAGTCAGTATTATGATTGTCGTACTGGACACACTCAAAATTTATCTTCCGCCCATGCTTGCCATTACCACATTAGCCTATCTTGTCAAAGCGGACACTGTTCCTTATACCGTACAGATAACTATAGGTTTTTCTTTGTTGATGTTGTGTGCAATCGTGCTGTTTAAGGATAAAGAGCCTGTTTTGAGTGATAACAGCTATATTTAAGGGCTTTGCCCTTAAAAATCCCACAAGGGGTTTCACCCCTTGACCCCACCACTTTTGAAAAAGTGGACAAAACTTTTTCGGCTCACTTCGTTCGGATTGTTTATCACAAGTTCAGCTGTGAC
>CACYDZ010000263.1 GCA_902773265.1 uncultured Ruminococcus sp. | reverse complement strand
TTGCGAATGCAAATTTTGTCATATTTCAAAAAGGGTGATAAATCATGCAAAGAACAGGTCAATATACTATCGAATATAACAATCCTCCGTTTATTATCGGGTTTGCCAGTGTGGTAGGCAAAAAAGAGGGTGAAGGTCCTTTAAAAGAATATTTTCATAAAATCGAAAATGATACCAAACTGGGCTGTCAGACATGGGAACAGGCTGAAAGCAAAATGCAGCAGGAAGCTGTTGATATCGCTTTAAGTAATTCAAGTATCAACAGCAAGGATATTCACATTGCCTTTGGCGGTGATTTGCTTAACCAATGTATCAGTACAAGTTATAATATCCGCAATTTTTCCATACCATTTCTTGGTCAGTACGGAGCTTGTTCAACAATGATACAAAGTCTGTTACTTTCGGGCATAGCGGTAGAAAGCGGTTGTGCAGAAAAAGCACTTGCCGTAACTTCATCTCATTTCTGTTCAGCAGAACGACAATACCGCTATCCTCTGGAGTACGGCGGACAGCGTACTCCCACAGCACAATGGACAGTAACAGGCAGTGGAGCAGTCATTGTGGGAAAAGATACCAACGGCATTGGTATCCGACATTGTACCATAGGTAAAGTCATTGATATGGGCGTTACTGATATGAACAATATGGGTTCAGCGATGGCACCGTCCGCTTGTGAAACCATCAAGTCCTACCTTACTGACACCAACACACAACCCGACGATTATGACCTTATTCTTACAGGAGATTTAGGTAAAGTAGGGTCTGATTTACTGATGGAACTTTTACTGAAAGAAAATATTGATATTTCCGAACAGCATAATGACTGCGGAAAAATGATATATGATATAGAAAAACAAGATGTTCATGCCGGCGGGAGTGGTTGTGGTTGTTGTGCCAGTGTACTGTGCGGTAAAATCCTGCAGAAAATGTACAAACAGGAACTGAATAATATACTGGTTATTGCCACAGGAGCATTGATGTCGCCTACAGCCACTCAGCAAGGCGAAAGTATTCCTGCTATTGCCCACCTTGTCCACCTTCAGAACAGTTAATCTCTGTTCCCAATCCTTAAAAATCCTGACCACTCTTCCCTCAAAAAGCAGACAAAAAACTTTTTAATTTTATTTCACCGAAATTTAACTGTGACAATCAAAAGTTTTTGTCGAACTCTTTGGGGAAAGTTCATAAAGTTCAGGGTCAATGCCCCTGATAGACAATGTCATCAACTTAAGCGTGTCATTCCAAACTCAGTGAGGAATCTTTTGAAGATTTTTTGAATCAACCGCTCCTCAGAATGACAACAATGTATTATTTCAAACAGGTTTTTTGTTAAGTTGACGGCATTGCCCTGATGGGATTTCAAAGGGCAACATCTTTTAATGCTGACTAAATAAGCAAGTATATCAGAGCAAACAGTAAACTGATATCTCCTTTTTTTTCGGAACTAATTAACAAAATCAATACCAGCAATAAACTTTTTTCCTTATCACCAAACAACATTTCAAAGAAATTATTCGTTGTATGTTCCTCATCGGAAATGACGGTATTGTTTTTTGAAGGACTTTCAGCTGTATGCTCAACAGGTACAGGAATCTGAGAAGGATGTCTGTTACGACTTTGCATCTCCTGTATTCTTTTTACTGCATCCTGCTGCATTTTTTCCATATCGTTGCTATTATATGGCACAGAATATTTCTCCTTTACAAACGAATTTCTTTGAGCAATGGCAATAATTTCATCATATGCAAAATCTTGATTGCCTTATCCAGTCGGGAGCATCTTTCTTCACTGAGAAAAGGTCTTAAAGCGTTGAGTAATCTTGTAGTATCGTCCTCTTTTTCGCTGTCGGCAATCAATGGGAGAAACTTCATCAACTGATTTACTGTATCATTACTTTTAGAACTCGTTTCCTTTTTGGGAGGCGTCTGAGAACTGTCCGCTGTGTCGTCAGACAACAACAAATCTTTCAGTCTGGATATTTGCTGTAAAGTTTCCTCATCGCCCAGCAATTTACTGATTGACGCTGATATATCGTCCATTGATTATTCTCCTGTCAGTTTTTTCATCAAGGCTTTCACCTCTGGATTGTTGAGTAACTGTTTTGTTTTTT
>CACYDZ010000262.1 GCA_902773265.1 uncultured Ruminococcus sp. | reverse complement strand
TTTTTTTCAAAAAAAGTAAGTTTGAAAAAAGTTGACAAAAACTTTTAATTGTCACCGCTTGAGGTGGGATTATTTTACAGCAGGAGTTTCGGGAAATTTTCAGACGAAAACAAGGCAAAGGGACAATCCTATTTTGTAACAAGACTGTCCCGAAAAGCCAAAAAAATTAACCGTGTTGAACCTCTGTTTTTACATTCCAATATATAGATAGATGAAAAGTAAGTTATGCTCTGGTCACTTTACCGGAGCGGAGGCAACGGGTACACGCATAGACATGTTTAGGAGAACCGTCAACAATAGCCTTTACACGCTGAACATTAGGTTTCCAAGTTCTGTTGGAACGCCTGTGTGAGTGGGAAACTTTGATACCGAAAGTAACACCCTTACCACAAATTTCACATTTTGCCATAGAAAAGCACCTCCTTGAAATTTTGAAAACTCTGCTATTGAATACAACGCCTATAATATTAACAGATTTAAGGGGAAAAAGCAAGAGTTTTGGAAAAAATATTTATGTAGAAAAAAGAAAAAATTTCAAGTTGTTGGATTTGATTGAAAAAATAAAAGAGATGTGATATGATAATAAAATGATGGAATAATATACCAAAGAGAGTACATCAAGGAGGAGTATTATGTTAAGAGCATTATTATCGGGACAGTTAAGTTTTGGCAGTGCGTTAATGCAGGTACTGGCGGTAGTGATAATTGTCTTTCTGGTCATGCCGATACACGAACTGGCACACGGATTTGTTGCCTACAAATTAGGAGATAATACGGCAAAAAACAGCGGGCGTTTAAGTTTCAATCCGCTTGCCCATATTGACCCTGTGGGGGCAATCATGATATTGTTTGTAGGGTTTGGTTGGGCGAAACCTGTACCTGTCAACCCACGATATTTCAAAAATCCTAAAGTGGGCATGGCTTTGACGGCACTGGCGGGACCTGTAAGCAATCTGTTATGTGCGTTTGTCGGCGGTTTACTGTACAATGTCATATGGCTGCTTGCCATAAACGGAATAATGGCAGCATGGCTTTACAGTTTACTTGTTGTGTTTTTAGGCTATTTTATCTCTATCAATGTATCACTGGCAGTATTCAATCTTATTCCCATTCCGCCACTTGACGGGTCAAAAATTCTGTTTGCCTTACTTCCTGACAGAATTGTCTACAAAATCTATATGTATGAACCTATCTTCAATATTGTTCTGATTGTGTTGATTGTGGCAGGCGTACTTACAGGACCATTGACCTATCTTAGTCAGTGGGTAATGGAGGGAATTTTATTCTTATCGGAATTACCGTTCAGACCGTTTTTGTAATTGGTGAGGGAGCTTTATTTTGAACAGAAATGAAAATCCTGTGTTACAATACAAGGTATGTGATTTTGAAGGCCCTTTGGATATGTTGCTGCAGCTTATCGCAAAACATAAAATGGATATCTGTGATATACAGATTTCCGCTTTGCTGGAACAATATATGGAACAAATCCAGTATATGAAAGGGCAGGAAATGGAAATTTCCAGTGAATTTCTGGAGATGGCTTCAAGACTGGTGTATATCAAGTCCGTATCTCTTTTGCCCAAACATGAAGAGGCAGAAGAACTCAAAAAGGAACTTGAAGGACAACTTATCGAATATCAGGAGTGCAGAAAAATTGCCCGACAACTTGCACAAAGGGTTACTTACGATATCTTTACCAAAGAACCCTCAAAAATCAAGTTCGATATGACCTATACACGAACCCATCAGACGGAAGATATTGCCAAAGCCTATCTTATGGCGGTCGGCAGAGGCAAAAGTAAATTGCCTCCCCCTAAAGAAGCGTTCAGCGGAATTGTCGAAAAGAAAATTGTTTCAGTCAGTTCAAGAGTGGTCTATGTTCTGCGGAAACTCTGGAACGGTACACCTGTAAAATACCGTTCGCTTTTTCAGGACGGCAGTCCGAAATCGGAACTTGTTGCCACATTTCTGGCAGTGCTGGAACTTATCAAAAATAACCGTCTGTATGTTGACGGTGACGGGGATAATGCCGATATCAGACTGATACGAAAGGAAAACACTATTGAATAATACAGAATTGAAATGTGCGATAGAATCCATTTTATTTGCAAGCGGTGTACCTGTATCGTTGGAAACTATCAGTAATGCGATTGAACAGAAACCGAAACAAACTGAATGGCTCATTCAAGACCTGATGAAAGAATATAATAACGGCACTCATGGAATAGGGATTGTACGGCTTGAGGAAAGCTATCAGATGTGCAGTAAAAAAGAATACGGTGAGTATATCAGACGGGTTATGGATATTAAACGAAATGCACCGCTTTCTCAGGCAGGTATGGAGGTACTGGCGGTAGTGGCTTATAATCAGCCCGTCACGAAAGCCTTTGTTGAACAGGTGAGAGGTGTGGATTGTTCGGGGGTAATCGGCAGTCTGACAACGAAAGGTCTTATTGAGGAAAAAGGCAGACTGGAACTTCCCGGCAGACCGTTGCTTTACGGGACAACTGATAATTTTCTGCGTTGTTTTCAACTGGAAAGTCTGGACGACTTGCCCTCACTACCACAGGAAAATGAGGAAAAGTCCCAAAATGAAACCCATTCCGCTAAAAAAGAAAACGATTTCACCACAAGCCTTATATAATAATTATCTAATCCATCGTTCAGCGGTGACAATTAAAAGTTTTTGTCAACTTTTTCAAACTTACTTTTTTTGAAAAAAAGTAAGCAAAAAAACTTTCAAGTTTCGCTTCGCTCGGATTGTTTATCTGAGGTTCAGCGGTGACAATTAAAAGTTTTGTCCACTTTTTCAAAAGTGGTGGGGTTAAGGGGCAAAGCCCCTTAGCAGGATTTTAAA
>CACYDZ010000261.1 GCA_902773265.1 uncultured Ruminococcus sp. | reverse complement strand
CCGTCCTGTGGATTGTCTTTCAATCCGTAACTGTTAGCTGAACTTGTAACCTTGTCTGCTGTTGCGTTGGCATTCTGGGTATTGCCGGTAACAGCCACTGATGAAACTGCTGAAGTAACCGCTACTGTCGATACCATTGCCGCCGCCAACATGACACTTAACACTTTTCCGCCAATTGAACTTTTGTTAAGAAACATGATTAGTCTCTCCTCCTTCTCTAAATTTATCATTCTTATTATATCATACACCGTATTTTTTTCATATTGATTTTTTTGCAAAAGATAAAATATCAAATTTGTGTAATTTATATAGAAATTTTTTCAAGAAAAGGAATTTTAGCGATATTCTCTATTTTTCAGAACGGACTTTTATGCAAGTAAGACAGAAACCCTTATTTTCTGTGGATAAATATATTTTGTTAAGGGGGAGTAGTCTTTTGGTGTTCAGAAAATCATTCGGAATTGGCATAAGTAAACATTATCCAATTCAATCTGTAAAGGTAGAAGTTACCATATGTCCGAAAAGTGTAAACGCATATTCAAAATTTCCCGTAATAGGATGATTGTAAACATCATAATAATACCCCAGTCCGTAATATCTTGACTGTTTTTCAAGACAAAATATTGGTATATGGTCATTTTTTACCAGAACATAATCCGTAACTCCAACAGCTATCCATAAACATAATAAGCCAATAACGATTTTCAAAGTCCATTTTAAGATTTTACTTTTCACTATTTATGACCTCTTTTCACAGTTGACGAAATCAGGGTGTTTATACTGACCGTGTTCTTTGGTATTGTTTCCGTACTGAATGGCAAATTTCGGGCAGGTATGCAGACACCTCAGACATAAAGCACATTGTTCTTTTATCCATACAGGCTTGTTATTCTGGAGTTCAATCGCCTGTACGGGACATCTTTTGACACAGATTCCACAGCCGATACAGGTTTCTTCAACATGGAAATTTGCAGTTTGTCTTGCCTTACGGAATAAATTGTCCGTCAGACCTCTTAAAAAATACGGTGCTTTTGGTACAGCATGATTGCCTGTTTTTCTTGTTTTAAGTTGTGAGATTAATTTATCTATTGTAATTTCGGCTTTATCGTTCTGTTGCTGTACTTTTCGGGGATTGCTCAAATCAAAGAACGGTGTCCAGTTATCAGGCATTTTCACACTGAAAGCACCGTCTAAAAAAATATTCTTTTTTTCAAGTACTTTTTTGGTATCTGTACCGCAGCAACCGGGAATTGAACCGTAGGTAGCCACCATGAAACTATAATTTTCTTTGGATAATGTCAGTGTCATATTTTCCAGAAATTCTCTCACAATGACAGGCAGTTCCCAGAAATGAACAGGTGTGACAATTCCGAAATATTCTTTTTCCGACAAGACAATATTTCCGTTATGATGTTCTACGGATACTGCTTTATCGTCAAGTGCTTTGGCAATGCGTTGTGCGACATACTTACTGTTGCCTGTTGCCGAAAAATAGAGTATCATTTTGTTTTTTCCTCCTGTAATTTGTAGTAAAGATATTGCAGAAATTCTTCTTCCCGTGGAGTGACCGTATTATCTCTGCTTACCCATGCACTTGCCTCATCATAGAAATTCTGATAGCCGTTGTTGGTATTGTTCTGATAGTCCAGTTTTGCCCCATGTTCTATGGCATATTTGACGCATTGTATCATTTTATCGCTGATTGCTCCCTCATTATGCAAAGCAGTTTTGTTCTGTGTGGGATAATCCAAGCAATCAAAGAAAGAATCCAGTGAATTATAGAATATCGTATGTTCGTAGCGTAGTGGGTCATCAAATTTTGCCCCGTGTCGGATAGCACACTGCATAAGATTGATGTCCAGATTATACATTCCGTAGTCTAACAGCATAACCCTGTTGGTATCATAATACAAAGCCATCTCAGAATGTTCCCCAAGAAGACTATCCAGAGCGTTGATATCTCTGTTTTGCAGACATTCATCATATTCATCTATCCACGACTGTTGGATTTTAATTTCGCTGCCGTCCTGTGTGCGGAGTGTTTTGGGGTGAGGCATAATAACCATGACAATTCCTGCAATAATCAAGGCAAAATTCATTCCCGAAAGGACAAGAAATACTTTTGAAGCCGTCTTATGAGTTTTTCTGATAAGCAGACCTACAACCAGAAACACAACAGCACATATGATAATCAGGACAATAATAAGAAAAATTACGCCGACAAAAACCAACCCTGTAAAAGCCATAACACATAGCCCTCCTATTTTTGAACGACAAGAAATATGCCGACAATAAGCACAACGGCGATAATCAAAATAAACATGACGAAAACTCCTTTATCAGGGAATGAGAATATCTGTGGGAAAAATATTGCGGATAATTCCAAACAGAATCAGTAAGACAATCACGATATAGCAGAGAATATTTTCTGTTTTGGAAAGACCCTTTTTATTCCATCTGACATAGCGGTAAACATGACAGAGATATCCCACACCGAAAAACGGCAACAGACAAAATACCACACAATTCGATGAAAAAGCCTTTATCCATTCTCCTTTGAGTATATACAGAAACATTCTGGTAATTCCGCACCCTGCACAGTAAAGTCCCGTAAGAAAATGGAAAGGACAGGGAATATAAAATCCGGTAAAGTATTGCAAAGTGATGTAAAGGAAGCCTACAGCCATCAAAATGACCATAGGCTTCAATACTTTTTTGAGTCGCTGATACATAAGATTATCAGTAAGGCATACTGCCCCCACCCATATTACTCATCTGATTGAGTTTATCCTGCATAATAGCATAAGCAACAATAGCAAGACCAACAATACAAAGTAAAAGATAAAGTACGCTGCTGTTTGATTGTACCAT
>CACYDZ010000260.1 GCA_902773265.1 uncultured Ruminococcus sp. | reverse complement strand
TCAAAGACGGACTGTAAGAAACTAAATTGGCATTGGTAATCTGTGCCATACGAAAACCTCCATAAAAACGATTATTCACTTTAGCACATAAAACTTTTACACTTTTATGTGCTAAATCACCCCTGATTTCATTGTTAATTATATAAAGACAAAGAAGTAATGTCAAGACAAATTTTTTGATTTTTTGTCGGATAATCAAAATTTGTCTATTGCAGGGAAATTGAGGTAATGCTATAATCAGAGAAAATGATAAATTTGTGGAGGGGAAAACGGCTATGACGGATTATGAAAGAGGGCTGTCGGTACAGGAAGTGCAGAAGCGTGTTGAAAACGGTCAGTACAACAAGGCAGACAATTTTGAAACCAAGTCATTTTTACAGATTTTAAAGGATAATGTCTGTACGCTGTTCAATGCGATGAACTTATTTCTGGCAATAGCGGTTATCAGTGTAGGGTCATATAAGAACATTATGTTTATGATGGTAGTCATTATCAATGCCCTGATAGGTACTGTTCAGGAACTGCGGGCGAAAAGGACTATCGAAAGACTTTCTATTGTCGGCAGACAGAAAATCAAAGTTTTGCGTGACGGTGAAATTGTTGAAGCCGATACAGAAGAACTGGTACTTGATGATGTGTTTTTTCTGGAAAACGGCAATCAGGTTCCGACAGACTGTATTGTCATAGAGGGCAGTTGTGAAGTCAATGAATCTTTGCTGACAGGGGAATCTGATGCGGTATTCAAAAATCCCGGTGACAGATTGATTTCAGGAAGTTTTCTTGTCAGCGGAAAATGTAAGGTGCAGGCGGAAAAAGTCGGTGGAGATAACTATGCCTCTCATATTTTCAAAGGGGCAAGATATGTCAAGAAAGTCAATTCTCAGATTATGCAGTCGCTTAATCTGATTATCAAAACGATGTCTATGGTTATTCTCCCTGTCGGAACACTGTTGTTTTTAAGGCAGTATTTTTCCAGTAATAATATACGACAATCCGTAATAGGGTCAGTCGGGGCATTGATTGGTATGATACCCGAAGGACTGATACTGCTGACAAGTACGGTATTGGCAGTGGGCGTTATCCGTCTGTCCAAACAGAAAGTTCTGACACAGGAAATGCTTTGTATCGAAACTTTAGCAAGAGTAGATGTCTTATGTCTGGATAAAACGGGTACGATTACCGAAGGGTGTATGGAAGTCAGCAAAATTATTCCAACAGAAGGAAATACAAACGAACAGCTGAAAATGGCTTTATATGCACTTGGTCAGTGTTCGCAGGATAACAACCCCACCATCAATGCTATCCGTCAGAAATTTTCAGAAAATACCACGCTTATCCCCGAAAACATTATACCATTTTCGTCTGAAAAGAAATGGTCAGGCATTTATTTTGGTGAGGAAAACGGAACTTATCTTATTGGTGCGGAAGAATTTTTATTGAACGGTAAAAACAGCGAAATTCAGAAGATTATCAGAGATATTCCCAAAGGATACCGTATAATTACCGTTGCTTATTCGGAAAATGATTTTCAGGAAAGAAATCTGCCCGAAAATGTCGTACCGCTTGGAGTAGTTGTGTTGAGGGATAAAATCCGTAAGGAAGCAAAAAATACACTGGAATATTTTGATAAACAGGGCGTAACGATTAAAGTTATTTCGGGAGATAATCCCGAAACGGTTTCCGCAGCGGCACAGCAGGCAGGGGTCAGAAATTATGATAAGGTGATTGACGCAACCACTTTACAGACAGAGGAAGATATCTTTGATGCAGTAGAAAAATACACCGTGTTCGGCAGAGTAACACCGAAACAGAAATTACAGATGGTAAAAGCCTTACAGAAACATTCCCATACAGTAGCAATGACAGGTGATGGTGTTAATGATGTGCTGGCACTCAAAGAGGCAGACTGTTCTATTGCGATGGCAAGTGGCAGTGAGTCGGCAAGGTGCATTGCCCAACTGGTATTGCTGGATTCCAACTTTGCCTCTATGCCCAAAGTTCTGGCAGAGGGCAGACGCTCTATCAATAATATCCAGCGTTCCGCTTCACTGTTTCTTGTCAAGACCATATTTTCTACAATACTTGCTGTCATTTTTGTGTTCTGGGGTCAGCAGTACCCTTTTTCTCCCATTCAGATGACATTGGTCAATGCGTTCTGTATCGGATTTCCGTCATTCGTGCTGGCACTTGAACCGAATGAAGATATTGTCAGAGGTAATTTCCTGATGAATATTCTTAATAAAGCCGTACCGGGAGGATTGACGGTTGTTTTTGCGGTTGTCATGGTAAAAATTCTGGAAACGGTATTTCAGTTTGATGCGGAGTTTTCTTCCACGCTTGCCGTTTCACTGACAGCTTTTATCGGTCTGATGGTCATTTTCAAGACAAGTCTGCCGTTCAATCTTATCCGCAGTG
>CACYDZ010000259.1 GCA_902773265.1 uncultured Ruminococcus sp. | reverse complement strand
TGGTCTATAGAATTTTTTGAACATCTGAAAAGTAAAAGAAAATTAGCGTTCAGAAAAGGTGAGCTTATGGATAGTAATATTAATTATGTACTGACCCCTGAAATCATAAAAAAATTGTGTCGTGGAAGTATTGAGTTTGACGACCTGAAAGAAGACGATTTTAAACTCAATATCCAACAAAAAGGTGTTGATATGAAAATAGGGTTAGATATTGCTACACTATCCTATAAAAAACAAGTTGACCAAATTATATTGATTGCCGGAGACAGCGATTTTGTTCCGGCAGCTAAATATGCAAGACGAGAAGGTGTGGATTTTATATTAGACCCCATGTGGCATAAAATTAAACAAAGTCTATATGAACATATAGACGGTTTAACAACCAAAGTTGCACGCCCGGATAGTGAAAGTATAAAAAACGACCCTTTGTATAAGAAGAACCTTTGATTACATCGTGGAACATATTTCAAGGAAAGGTGTGCAGAGATATTGGAAAAATACGCAGTTTATTTACGGAAATCAAGGGCTGATATTGACAGTACGATTGAAGAAACGCTCCGCAGACATAAAGAAATATTGCTTGATTTTGCGGTAAGAAATGAGTTGCATATCACGGATATTTTTGAAGAGGTAGTCAGCGGTGAAAGTCTGTACAGCCGACCGCAGATGTTGAAGTTACTGGAGAATGTCGGCAATGGCTGTTATAACGGTGTTATCTGCATGGATATTGACCGTCTGGGCAGAGGCGGAATGTCTGACCAGGGCATTATTCTGGAAACTTTCAAGCAGTCGGGAACGATGATTTTGACCCCGACAAAAACTTATAATCTGAACGATGAAAACGATGAAAACAATATTGAGTTCAAAGCATTTTTTGCCCGTTTTGAATATAAGCAGATAAACAAACGCCTGAAAGCCGGTACACGCAAATCTGTTCAGGACGGTTGTTA
Organism: uncultured Ruminococcus sp.; assembly: GCA_902773265.1. Classification (GTDB taxonomy): domain Bacteria; phylum Bacillota; class Clostridia; order Oscillospirales; family Acutalibacteraceae; genus CAG-964. The sequence goes on along the minus strand of CACYDZ010000259.1, from coordinate 1,177 downwards.
TCTGGCATATGCTCCGTTCGGTTATCGGAACGCAGCCATCAATAAAAAGCCGTCACTGGAAGTATATGAACCCGAAGCGGAAATTGTCCGAATGATTTTTGATATGTATGCCAATCAGAATATGGGTTGTCAGACCATCGCCTACGCTGTCAATGCTATGGGAGTTAAACCGCACAGAGCCGATACATTCGGACGGACTTCCATTATGGGTATTCTGAAAAATCAGGTATATATCGGAAAAATCGTATGGGATAAAAAGACCTGTATCAAAAAGAATACCAAAGGCAACAGCAAGCATATTACCATTTACAATCCGCAGGAGAAATGGACGGTTGCTGACGGCATACATCAACCCATTATAGATATGGAGCTGTGGAACAAAACACAGACCATTATTCAGAACAGATATCACCCACCGTCTTTTACAGGAAATATCAAAAATCCGCTTTCTGGGTTGTTGTTCTGTGGAAATTGCGGTCATAGTATGTACCGCTCATCAGCCAACAAAAAGAAACCGTCAGATGCACCGCATTTTGCCTGTCCGAATAAAGGCTGTATACCTGCTACCAAAGTGGAATATGTAGAAACAGGTGTAATTAACTCTTTGCAGAGAAAAGTCAATGAACTTGCCTATCAGATAAAACAAAATTATATGCCTGTTACTTCAGCGGACTATTCACCACAGATTATAGCTATTGAAAACAAACTGAAAGAAATTCAGAAACAAAAAAATAAACTCCACGACTTGTTAGAGCGTGAAGTTTATGATATCGATACTTTTCTGGAAAGGCAGAAAATTCTGAAAGAGCGTGAAGACGAATTAGACAGACAACTGGATTATTTTCATCAGGAACAGTTAAAAGTCAAAACTCCCAGTTTAAGGATACTGAAAGAAAAAATTGAAGCTGTTTTGGATGCCTATGCTGAATCCGATATGCCGACAAGAAACAAACTTTTGAAAACAGTTATTGAAACAATCGTTTATACCAAAGAGAAAGGCTGGAAACCCCAAAATTTCAAGATAGAGATATTTTTCAGAGATTTTTATGAGTAAGTCTGCCTGAAATTCTGTAATCTTGCACAATATTATTCCCCGCAACTGTCGTATACACGGTAAGCGTCAATACAGACATTTTCTTTTGGACAGTCGTTCTGTGCAGAGATATTCTGTTGTGGT
>CACYDZ010000258.1 GCA_902773265.1 uncultured Ruminococcus sp. | reverse complement strand
TGGCTGTGAATAAGCCCACGACCATCAGTATAGCGAGCAGAATACTGCATGGTCGCCGAAGTTTTTTACTCATGAAAACTTCCTCCTTTATAGAATATAAATATATAAAAAGCTACAAATACAGGTCTGTTTTATTCATTTGGGGTTAGTCTGTATTTGTGAACTCACTATATCTATTTGCTTTTTGGAAAATCTATCTATGGATTATTTTACTATGATTTTTTCTAAAATGCAAGTATGTGAATGATTTTTTTAGGACAAACGCACGAGGGACAATCTTTCACTAATGAAATTTAAAGATAAATCTTTTCACATTTTCAAAATCATACGAAGATATTTTTCTGGATTATTAAGAATGACATAGCGTTTTATAGCAATACAAAAAAACAGCACAACACGATAAAAAGTGATATAATAGGGGGAAAATATTAGGAGCTGTATAGTCTTCATATTCCTTACAAAAATCATCTGTATCACGAAATATGGCTATTCGTTCTTCCACTTGAAAATCTGTCCTTTCCTAGTTAAGTGTTTTTTTCTCTCATTATACCATCTCTCGGACAGATTTTCTTTTTTCATCAAACTTGCATTATATTAAAAAATTTACCGTTTATTCATACGCTGTCTGAAAAATCGGGTATAATAAACTTATTCTAAAAAATATGCTGGAGGGAAAATTATGGAATATGAATTGACTACTGAAAACTTTGAAAATCTGGTATTAAGTACCAATACATTGGCATTGGTTGATTTCTGGGCATCATGGTGTGGTCCTTGTCAGATGCAATCTCCCGTTATTGCAGAACTGGCTGAAGAACTTGACGATGTTATCATAGGAAAAGTTAATGTTGACGAACAGCCTGAACTGGCTATGCAATTTGAAGTAAGCTCTATCCCTACACTGTTACTTTTCAAAAATGGAGAATGTGTAAGTGAACAGATTGGCTATCACTCCAAAAGAGATTTACTTTCCTTAATCAACCAATATCGCTGACAATTCTAATAAAAATGAATACCAAAAAACGGTAAGCTGTATTTTCAAAAAATACAGCTTACCGTTTTTCTTTATCAATCATAAAAAAATAATCCCAGACAAAGTAAACTTAAAAGTTTTTGTCCACTTTTTTCAAAAAGTGGCGGTTTCCAAAGGCGGAGCCTTTGGTGGGATTGTTAAGGGCAACGCCCTTAACCTCCTTAACGGATACCTAAAAAATGTATCAGTTTGTTATAACCGTTCAGTCCTAAAATTCGTTTGAGAAGTTTATGGGGAATGTGCAGAATAAAATCACCTGCTGAACGCATTTTATACCAACCAAAACGAATGTGTCTTTTCATCTTACTCTCTTTTGGATTCCATGTTGCTTCACAATGATGTATCGAATAAGTCTTTTCACTTGACCACATTCTGCCTGACCATGAATCCAATGGTGAGAAATATTCTATAGGATAAATTGCTACATCATGAATTTCCTGATAACTGTCATCATTCTTCATTCCATTTTCAAATAACCAACGACTGTTCCTTTTCGGACAGGTCAGTAAATCCATCGTACCGTCTTCTTTAATAAAAGGAATGTTTTCGTAATCTTCTATCATCTTCTTCAAAACAGGATGACCTTTCTCTGCTCCAAACCCTGAACCTGTATTGATTTCAAATCCATGCTGTCTGCCTATATAAAATTTATGTTTCAGTAAATCATCTATCGGACGGATTAACTCTACATCTGTATCCAGATAAATTCCACCGTTTTCATAAATAATCACCAGTCTGGCATAGTCTGTCGCAAATGCCCACTTCTTATGCTCATATGCCTGCTTACAGTAAAGATTGTCGTTAATCGGAAAATTATCTTCATTCCATTCCTTAATCTCATAATCCGGACAGTACTTTCTCCAGCTCGCCATACAGTCAAGAACGGATTTCGGCTTGGGATTTCTGCCAAACCAACAGTAATGTATCACTCTGGGTATCATCTTCTATCCGCTCCTTTATAGTGACTTATGTAATAACGACTGCACTTTCTTCCATTTCCAGTAAAACTTCATGAAAATCGGAAATGCACTCTCATAATATGCTGAATTTTTTTCTATCGAAATATCACATATCTTCGCTTTCTTCCTGAGTAATTTCGATAACTTCCGTCTGAGTTTTTTGTAGTAAGGTTTCCCTTCCGGCAATGTTTTCAAATTTCTTATGTGACTGTCATAATAATACATCAGCCGTCTGTAGGCTTGTATCAGGTTTTTCTCATCATGTCTTTCTTTGAAAAAGGCAACCTGTTCTTCTCCCGCTTCTACTTCGTCCAGCTTTCTTAATGAATATTGTGAATGTACAATACTGCTTTCATTCTGATAGTAAAAATATAACACACAATCCAAATACACTATCTTGTCTGCTTTGGCAAACAATTTATAAGTAGTGAAAACATCTTCATGTAATTTTCCGTTCGGAAAACGACAGTCCTTAAACAAATTTTTATGGTATAATTTACAGACGGCTACTGTTGCTTTCTGTGTATTTTCGGCAAAAAAATCAGACGCATTGTATATGGTCTTATGATACTGCTCACTTTCAACAAGATTATCAAAAGAATATACTTTCTGATAATCTCCAACTACTATATCTGTATTGTTTTCGGTGATAGCTTCATACATAAACTCCAACATTCGGTGATGTACTCTGTCGTCACTGTCAATAAAAGTTATCCATTCACTGCGATTATTTTTCAATACCCAATCTATACCTGTATTTCTTGCCTTAGATAAACCACCGTTTTCCTGATGAATAACTATTATACGGCTATCTGTTCTGGCATATTGGTCACATATTTCTCCGCACTTGTCAGGACTTCCATCATCTACAAGAATTAATTCAAATTTCTCAAATGTCTGCGACAAAATGCTTTTGATACAACCATCAATATATGCCTCAACATTGTATACAGGAACAATTACAGATATTTTCGCCATCATTAAACCTCTGCTCACTTTTTGATTTTTCGTTTTAATTTTTCGTACTTTTTATCGCCCAGAAGTTTCATCATTATTCTATTAGGTAAATGCTGAAGATAATGAACTGTTTCTTTTCTTTTCTGCAATCGTTCATTTTTTTTCTGTTCCGCTTTTTGTTTTTTACTTTGCCAGCTTGCCGAAAACCAGTGTACTGAATAAGTATTTTCAGAAATTTCCAGTTTTTTAGTATGATAATCCATCGGTGAAAAATATTCTTTAGGTAATATCAATATACTCCCTTTCAAAAGTTGTCGGGAATTATCCTGCACTAATCCATAACGCAAAAAAACTTCTGTATTTCTCATAGGACACGGTAAAGTATCAAATGTACCGTCTGCTTTAATAAAGGAAATATCATCATACTGTTCCATAATATCCAAAAGAATTTTTGCCTGTCTTACTGCACCAAAACCTAAACCCGTAGCAATATATTTTCCATCCTCAAATCCAAAATATGCCTCATTATTTAAAAAATTATCTGGATTTTTTAACAGTTCCACATCAGTATCCAGATAAATTCCCCCTTTATCATACACAACTTTCAGACGTACATAATCCGTGACAAAAGCCCATTTCTTCTGTTCATATGCCTGTCGGATATACAGGGGACAAGTAGAAATATCAAAGTTACTTTCATTCCATTCAATAATCTGATAATCAGGACAATACTTATGCCAACTTTTAATACATTTCTTTGCCAAAGACGGTTTTTTATTATCGCCAAACCAACAATAGTGAATAATTTTGGGAATCATTATATCACCTCTAAGGAAACATCATTATTCAAAGAATATATTCTATATCATCAAATTTTATTCTTCCCCAATGATTAAAATTCCACGAAATATTAATAGCATTACAGTTATCCACAATTTCAAAATTAAATGCAGGGAAAACAGCATCAATATCATCATATGTTCCCATATCATTTACAGCATAAATAACTAACAAGGCAAGGTATCTTCCAGGCACTATACCACGCTGTTTCAAATTAAAATGTAAAATTTGAGAAACATCTTTTTTCAATGAAGTGAAATTTTGAATCATACTGGTTGCTACAGATAAACCATCTGCTGAACGAATTTCAAATCTCATGGAAATATTTTCAATATCCACTTTGGAATCTACAGTCAAAGCAAAATGAATATCTTCGTTAAACTCATAAAAAGGATTTTTCTTACCTGTCAATTTTATGTTTGTTATTTTTGCTCTTATTTCTTTAGAAAGATGTTCCATTCTTTTGTCCGATAAATCTATATCAACTCCCATAAAATCAGCGTTCGCATTCATATAAATCTCAATGGCTTTTTCTACCTCACCGGTATAAACGATTTTTCCTTTATCCAACACAATACATCTGTCACAAAGTTGTCGGATAGTATTCATATTATGGCTGACATACAAAACAGTTCTGCTTTCTTTATCAGCTGCTTCTCTCATTTTTTCAATGCACTTTGTCTGAAAAGCCATATCTCCTACAGCAAGTACTTCGTCCATAATCATAATTTCAGAGTCAAGATTTGCCGCTACGCTGAACCCCAATTTGACAAACATACCACTTGAATATCTTTTTACAGGAGTATCAATAAATTCCCGTACTTCGGAAAATTCAATGATATCTTCCATTTTTGCATCAATTTCGGCTTTTGTCATGCCCAGAATGGCACCGTTCATGTATATATTTTCTCTTCCTGTGAGTTCGCCGTTGAAACCTGTTCCGACCTCCAGCATAGATGTAATTCTTCCATAAATATCTATCTCACCTTCGGTGGGTGCTGTAACACGACATAGCAGTTTCAGGAGTGTACTCTTTCCTGCACCGTTTCTGCCGATAATACCTATTGCTTCTCCTTTATATATCGT
>CACYDZ010000257.1 GCA_902773265.1 uncultured Ruminococcus sp. | reverse complement strand
GGCTGAACCACAAGATAATCAGACGGAAAAAATGGAAAACAATCACCACGAGGAAAACAAAAGCAGATTAAAAAGACGATTAGATGGATATTTGAATCGAAGAGAAGAGTACTCTACAGAGGATGGTGATATAATAAAAAGTGAATTTTTTGCAGATCTTTCCAGACCACGAATGCAATATACATATTTTCCACTGGTTTTACTTGCGTTCTTTGAAAGAGAGAATTTCAATGAGAAAATGTCAATGACTGATATGGTACATTATTTTGGTTCTTTCTACCAAGATCGCAAACATAAAGGACTTGTGGTTGAAAAAGTTAATAGTATATTTGTTAAAAAAAATCCGACTGATGTTGAAATTAAGAGATTAATACTTTCCAACCCCCTTGGCCGCTCTTGTCTCGTAAAATATTTTAAGTATGATAAAAAATCCGATTTCGTATCATTAGATAAAAAACTATTCGCGTCTTTAAGTGTTAGCGATGTGGAAAAAATTGTAAAACTCGCTACAGAGTTGATACAGGGTTATTACATGAAATTGAATTGATGAGGTGATGTATGAACGCTGAAAATCAAGCCGTTGTGCTGAGAGCGCATAAGCATATCGATAAGAAATACTACGGTACTCCATCATATTTGCTTCGTAAGCATGTGGCAAATACAGTAGGTTCTGTACTTGAGAAAATAGAACACATTTCCTTTGAGGACTTGACATTGGATAGTTTTTTCATTTGTCATGAAGTGGGCTTTTTATATTTTTCGGAAAAGTACCGTGGGGCACTTGAATTTGCAAAAGTACAACCTGAAAAGTTGGCAGATCAGCTTTACAAAATGCTACGTGATATTGGGCGTACAGTTAAGAAAAAGCCGGAGGGTATAGAGAATTTTTTTCTTTTTCTATCACTGTTTGAAGAAAATACGACCGTTTCTGAAAAATATCGTGGTCTATATTTAGCATATATGGATTTGCTTATGGAGCAAACTGAATTCCTTAAACCGGATATCTACGATAAGTATCACATTGTTGCAGGTGTTACAACTGATGGAGATATTCTTATTACGAAAGATCCGATACCTGATATTGACTTGCCAGTTTATGAGCTTACACGTTCGGGGGCAATGGGAATAAAAGCACAAATTCTCTTTGAACAAATATTGAAAAAACATGGAATAAAGGATAACAAGGAGTTTGAATATTACAACGCTACATCTAACATTTTCGGTAACAACATTTCTTTACTTGTATCATATATTAATGAGTACACATTTGATATGCTTCCGCAAAGTGTTTATGCTCCAGATACAAATATTGAACTTATAGAAACTGTAAGTATGGACTTTAAAGAGCGTTTGCAAAATCGATATAAAACCCTTCCAACAAACGGTGCAGTAATCACTTTTGAAAACAGCATTTATCTTAAAAAGGTCACACTTAAAGAGGTTTTTCATAATAATGCAATTCATATGCTATGTAAAATGGAAACCGAGGCAGGAGATGTAACTGTACGTTATAATACTAAAACAGGAGGCTTTTTCTCACCATTTGGACATTCAAGTGGATATTGTGCTGATTTACATTTATCTTTAAAAATGCTGTCTTTATGGTTCTATACAGCTTATGTTTGTCCAGATGAGAAAATCATGCCGAATACGGATTCCTATCAGAACTTTACGAATGACAAAAATGCAAATCTGACATTTGCTTCAATTGGCGGCAAATTGCGTATGACTTTCAATCGTAATATCAATAACCATATTGACTATGAGCACTATACTGAAAAAACAGTGTCAATTGCGGGCTATATTAGAAAACTGCCCGATGGTCAAAAAGCATCAGAGGAAAAGCACAAATTGGCAAGGTTGCTGGGATTATCTCTGGCAGAAAACGAAACCTATGTTGAACCCCATAACAGAAGGTATTGGGAGTTAAAGGTATTGAATTAAAGATTTCTACAAGAATTCGTGTACGATAATAACCGTCCCATGAAGATTTGCTCTTCAAAGGACGGTCTTTTTCTTTTCATCTCTTTATCAAAACCCTGCCACTGAAAGTAAGCCTTTGATTTCATCAGCATTCAGCTCCAAGCCATGACCGATATTTTCAACAAGCTGCTGAGAGTAGGTGTGGCTGCCTTTTTTGATGTTTACGATGTTCATAGGTGAAATATTGGTAACCCCTCAATCCCCCGGCGTCTACCAAAACCGATCCCAAAATGTTAAAATAACTCCAAACAGGTCTTAATACCAACACAGACCGGATTGGAGCAGATTAG
>CACYDZ010000256.1 GCA_902773265.1 uncultured Ruminococcus sp. | reverse complement strand
CTGATACATTCCTGACAGTAAGCCGTTCTGCGGTCTTTTTTCGACAGCAATATTGCCCTGCAAATCTGTGAGAAGAAAAACAGTTTTCTCTTCCTTTTTTCGCTTGAGTGGTTTTATTCTGACAGGGATTTCTGCTGTCAGATTGTCTTTGAATGCCGTACAGTAATCTTTCAGCGGACAATCCTGACAAAACGGCGTTCCTTTGGCAATACAGACTTTTTCACCTAATTCCATCAACGCTTCATTGAAATTTCCCGACTGTTCGGGTAATATTTTTTGGAGTTTCGCCTGCGTATCTTTTCTGACTTCGGGCAACAGCACATTTTCTTTACTTCCGCACAGTCTGGCAACCACACGCAGTACATTTCCGTCTACTGCCGTCACTTTTTCGTTGAAACAAATAGACGCTATTGCTCCTGCTGTATATTCTCCTATCCCTGACAGCTTGATAATTTCGTGATAAGTATTCGGAAAAACGCCATTATAATTCTGCATAATGGTTTGTGCGGATTTTTTCAGATTTCTTGCTCTGCTGTAATATCCCAGACCTTCCCAGAGTTTGAGGAGTTTTTCGTCCGTAACTTCACTGAGACTTTTTATATCAGGTAATTCTCTGATAAATCTTGTGTAATATCTTCTGACCGCTTCTATTCTTGTCTGCTGTAACATGATTTCCGATATCCATACATGATACGGCAATCTGTCTTTCCGCCATTCCAAATCACTTCTGTTCTCGGCAAACCATTCCATCAGCGGTCTGACAATATTTTGTAAATCTTCCGCCATGATATCACTCTACAGGAATATTATTCTGTCGGCAGGCATTCAGCCATTCAGAATATTCCTCCAATAAAATAGCGTATAATTGTTCATCGGTTAAGTCTGATAAATTATTTACGCTGACAAAATTGGCATTGTCAACCTTTCTTCCGGTGAGATTATCCAGTTTTTCCAGAAACTCAAATTTTTCCTTGCCTATCCCGATAAACTTCCAGAAAATATTATAGCGTGAGGCTTCAGTAAGAATATTTTTGGTGTCGGCTTTGTCAGCGTTTGCCCCGTCTGTAATGAAAATAACAAATGTGGGAATATTCATGCGTTTTTTCTTCCCGAAAGATTTGACTATCTCTTTCATGACAGGAGCATAATTCGTTCCGCCAAAATGTTCGTTCTTAGCAAGAATATAGGTCATTACATAATTTTCCAGATTATTTCCTGTTACCGTTTCCAGTTCTTGATAAGTGGTGTCAAACCAATAAAAATCCAGTTCCCCATTGTCGTCAAAATACATCGCCATCGGAAATAATCTTTCCAGTAAATTCTGGACTGTTCCGTCTTTGTACATCTTTTTCATAGACCCTGAATGGTCAAGCACAAATACAACCCTTGCCGTACCTTTGTTCAATGATTTTTGTACTGCCTTTTTCTCCAGTAAGTCCTTGCGTAAAATCAGCTTTTTGTTGAGTTCCTCGTTCTTTGTCAGACTGACTGTCTTTGACTTCGGCTGAACTGTGCTTTCTGTTTTATTGTTCTTTTGCCAAAAAAATGCCATGTTTTTTCCTCCTGAAAAAAATAAATTCTGTATCTGTATTGTAGCACACTCTGAAATGATTTGGTGAATAGTCTGTATCTTTTTTAAAATAAAACAGATACACAACCCTTACAGTTATGTATCTATCAATTATTACTCAATTTCAAATTTTTCCGACAAAATCGCAAGCAATTCTGTATTATTTGTTTCTTTGGCACGGGCTACTATTTTGTCAACAAATTCTTTGCTCGGCTCTCTCATCTCAATATCTGTTTCGGATTTTTTTGTTCCATATTTGTCATATAATATAAAGGACGCATATTCATAACAAAACTCATCAAATTCATTATTATCCCTGTCTGGTTTAATTGTTCCATCTGTTTCAACAGACCATTCCGGCACAATACCTTCATTTTTTGCTTCATGCTCAATATCTTCTCTGGCTACATTCCAGATGTTTTCTCCAAAAACACTTTCATCACCATGACAAACATTGCGTTCTCCATAAAGCCTTTTACACTTACAAGGGTCATAAATTTTTTCTTCTCTGTAATAATTATCATCAACAGTGTTAAATGTTCCATTCTCGGAATACACATAGGTTTTTCCGAAAAGCACATTCAACAGATAAAAAAGTTCTGTCTTGTCTTCTTCTGATTCTACTACATAATTAGAACATTCAGCAAATTCTATATCATAGTCATCTTCTGTTAAAAGATAGTAGACTTCCGGCAAAAAATCATCGTAAATCTCCTGACAATCAACGCCATAACTACCGTTCCATTCTTCAGCCGGTTCTTCAAACAACAATTCCAGAAAATGATTCATGTTTTTTGTTTTTCCGCTTATGTTCTTAAATCCTATACAGATATATTCTCCGTATCCCATATCATCATTCCTTTCTTCATTAAGAGTAATATATTCTATTAATGATATGATAACATAAACCGTAATATAAAGCAAACATTTTTTTGTAAATCATTGATAGAAAATCAAATCTGTTTTTTGTGAATAACATACAAATGCGGATATATTCCCAAAAGGGTATATATCCGCTGAAATTTTACATATTTCTGATGAGATTAGCCATTTCGATAGCACTTACGGCACAGTCATAACCTTTGTT
>CACYDZ010000255.1 GCA_902773265.1 uncultured Ruminococcus sp. | reverse complement strand
CTTTTTCTCTGCGGTATTTCATCTTTTACTCTTTCCCACAATTCATCCGATAATGTCCACGAACGATAATATTTCTTTTTTTCTATCGTTTTCTTCATATTGAACACCTTCCTTATCGGACTCATTATATCACATCTTTTATTTACAGACAAGTTCTAAGTCAAAATCTGCTTACGCAGATTTTGTTTTTTTTATGGGGAGTTAAAGGGCTTCGCCCTTTAAAATCCCATCAGGGGCGTTGCCCCTGAACCCCACAACTTTTTGAAAAAAGTTGACAAAAACTTTTCATTGTCATAGCCCAACCGTTATTTCCATTTCACATAATCCAGTTCAATTTTGATAATTTTCTGTGCTTCAAGGGTAATCATGGTAATATGGTCACTGATACGGTAAGAACGATTAAAATCATTACCGATAAGCAGATTGACATCAGTGGTATATTCAAAGAACTGATAAGGTTTTTCATAGAACAGTTCGTCAACAGTGGTATTGAAATTCAGGTTGTCACCGATTTTGAAGTAGAATGATTTTTTCTTATCTCTGGCAACCTTATAGAGTTTGTCAACAATGTTGTCATATTCAGTGATACTGTCGAAATTCGTCAGTAATGCTCCCTCACGGTTATAGAAAGTATCTTTTTCACTGGTACACACGGGTAATGGCAGATTGAAGATTTGTGTTTTGGCGGCATCAGTTCCGCATAGCTGTTCTTCACTGAGTTCAGTGAACGGTTTGGCAATACGGTGGTCAGCTTCTATATAGGAATCCGTTGTATTGAAGTAAAAGTACAGTATATTATCAACTTCTTTTTTTCTGTCCTCATCATTGAGAACCTGCCGTTCGTCCCATGTGGTATCAAGATGATACCAGTTTTGATTGATAGACACCATACACCATTGATGAAGTTCATTTTTACTGTAACCGTTCACAGAAATACTCTGTATACCTACTTTCCGTAAAAGATATTGTGTAGCTTTGGTATATCCCTCACATACGGCAAGATGTTTGACTAATGCTCCGTATATGGAAAAAGCATAAGGGTTATCTCCGGAATTTTTAACACCTGTTGCATAAGTACAATTTTCAATAATTTTGTCGTGGATAATTTTTTCTCTTTCGTATTCTCCACGACCGTTGGGGACAGTCTTTAAAATATCATTCGCAGCAGTATCAATTTCTTTCTGCATACTGGCAATTTCCTGATTGTTGAACAGGGAATATAAATGCACCATTGTGATTTTATTGCCTGAAAAATAACCGAATACATTGGAAAGCCAGAAAACTTCAGGGTGGTCACAACTGAATGCTTCAATGACTATCCGTATACCGCCTTCAGAGAGATGTTCCTGTGTCATTTCTATTTTGTCGATGGGATAAAAACCGTCAGCATTTTTTTCGTCACTGATATTGCGGATAATTTCCAGAAATTTTTTATACAGTGTCCGTTGAGCTTCTGTCTGAAGGGCATAATAACCATAGCGTAATTCGGTAATATCATAGGAAGTAACAGAGGTTTCTGGTTCGGTAGGAGCTTGTGTTGTCTGTTCGGAAGATGTGGACAACTCGTTATATAACCCCACAAGACTGTCCATGGTGTCGGTTATACGCTGACAACCACTATTGATAAAAAGCATAGTCAATGTTAATGTCAATGCCAATAATCGCAATATTTTTCTTTTCATGCTGTCACCCCTACAGAAATTATACATAATTTATTATAACACACAAAACTATTTTTAACAACTCTTATTTTTTAAGTGAAATTTAAAAACGAGTAAAAATTTGATAAAAACTTATTGACATTTTGTATTCCGGCGTGTAAAATAGATTTAAACTGTTGAGGAAGAGTGAGTAGGTTTTGTCAGGTCTTTCAAAGAGAGTCGCAGATGGTGAGATTGCGGTAAAGAAAGCAGAATTGAATGGACTTCTGAGGGCAAGCGGAAACATAATGATTATGGAGTATGCGAGACGGAACAGGACTTTCCGTAACCAAAGGTCAACGCATAGTTATTGTGCGTGTTAAGTGGACGCAGTGTGCGTCAAGCAGGGTGGCACCGCAGGATAATTATTCCTGTCCCGGCATGGTTTATGCTTGGGACAGGATTTTTTGTTTTGGTAAAATAAGTAATGTGTCATGAATAGAAAAACAACCGTAAGTGTACACAATGAAAAGTTTTTGTCCACTTTTTTCAAAAAGTGGGCAGGGTCAAGGGGCGGCAGCCTCTTGTGGGATTTTAAAGGGCAAAGCTCTTTAACTCCCCCAAGAAAATCCAAAATTTGCGTAAGCAAATTTTGTCAATCATTACTTGCGTTTTCACCTTTCAGGTAGAAAATACTATATATTAAAGGAGTAATCACTATGTCAGAAAACAAAATACCGTACAAAATTTATATCGACGAATCCGAAATACCGCAGAAATGGTATAATCTCAGGGCAGATATGAAAAACAAGCCCGCACCACTTTTAAATCCCGCAACCAAACAACCTATGACAGCAGAAGAATTGAGTGTTGTTTTCTGTAAGGAACTGGTAGAACAGGAATTGGACGAAACTACAGCATATATCGATATTCCGCAGGAAATCAGAGATTTTTACAAGATGTACAGACCCTCACCACTGGTCAGAGCATACTGTCTGGAAAAAGCACTTGGTACACCCGCCAAAATTTACTATAAATTTGAGGGTAACAACACCAGCGGAAGTCATAAATTAAATTCAGCTATTGCACAGGCATACTATGCTAAAAAACAGGGTCTTAAAGGTGTGACTACCGAAACAGGTGCCGGACAGTGGGGAACTGCACTTTCAATGGCTTGTGCTTATTTAGGACTGGACTGTAAGGTTTATATGGTCAAGGTGAGCTATGAACAGAAACCTTTCCGCCGTGAAGTTATGCGTACCTATGGAGCAACCGTAACACCTTCACCGTCTATGACAACCAATGTCGGACGCAAAATTCTGGCAGAACACCCTAACACAACAGGCAGTCTTGGCTGTGCGATTTCGGAAGCCGTAGAAGTAGCCGTAACTAATGACGGTTATCGTTATGTCTTAGGTTCGGTGTTGAATCAGGTTCTGTTACATCAGTCGGTTATCGGACTGGAAGCAAAAACGGCACTGGATAAATATAATGTCAAACCTGATATTATTATCGGTTGTGCCGGAGGCGGTTCCAATCTTGGCGGACTGATTGCACCGTTTATGGGAGAAAAACTGCGTGGTGAAAAAGATTACCGTATCATTGCGGTTGAACCTGCGTCTTGTCCGAGTTTCACCAGAGGAACATTTGCGTATGATTTCTGTGATACAGGTATGATATGTCCTTTGGCGAAGATGTATACTTTAGGTTCAGGATTTATTCCGTCAGCCAACCATGCAGGCGGTTTAAGATTTCATGGTATGTCGTCTACACTCAGTCAGCTTTACCATGACGGCTATATGGAAGCTGTTGCCGTTGAACAGACAGAAGTGTTCAAAGCGGCTGAACAGTTTGCCAGAATAGAAGGTATTCTGCCCGCACCCGAAAGTTCACACGCTATCCGTGTAGCGATTGATGAGGCTTTGAAATGCAAGGAAACAGGCGAAGAAAAAACTATTCTGTTCGGACTGACAGGAACAGGTTATTTTGATATGGTGGCTTATGAGAAGTTCAATGACGGAACGATGAGCGACTATATTCCTACTGATGAAGAACTGGCAGAGAGTATCAGCCGTCTGCCGAAAGTATGATGTCGGGGAGTTCCTCCCCGAACCCCTGATGTAAGGGCTGCCGCCCTTAAAAATCCCGCCCACTTTTTTGAAAAAAAGTGGGCAAAAAACTTTTAAGTTTCACCGCCAAAATTTCATGAAAACCCGGAACATTATTCATAATATCTTTGAACAGGAGGTGTGATATGGAATTTCCTCAAATTAATATCATACAACAAATCAACACACAATCTAACCGTTGGTGTAAAGAAGCCATATTAATACAAATAAAAAACGGAAAATCCGCTCTGACCCGTATTTCAACAGAAGCCGATGAAGATTTTTCCCAAAACTCACAACTGCTGCTCAACGGTAAACCGCTTATACAAGGTAATTATTGTCTATG
>CACYDZ010000254.1 GCA_902773265.1 uncultured Ruminococcus sp. | reverse complement strand
AGTTGACAACACAGGCACTGTGACCCTTGTGGGATTTTTAAGGGCAAAGCCCTTAAACTCATCAAAATCCAAACAAAATTTGCGTACGCAAATTTTGACAGTAACTATCTGGCTTTCAACCGCACAGTTGGAAAATTTTTTATGTAAAAAATAATCAGAAGGTGAAAATAATGGAAATTCATAATGTTATACCCTATATTAAAGACAATCTTCCGGAACTTTTATGGGGAAGTTGGAAACTTATAGAACCTCCGATAGGGACAGGGTCGTTCAGTGTAGTATATCGTGCAGAAGCAAAACGCTTAAGTGGTACGGATATTTCTGCAGTAAAAATTGAGCCGATAATAGCAGATGTATGGTGTAAAACGAAGAAAGACGTAGAAGAAAATATCGAACCTACTCTTAAAAGAATTGATACAGAAATTCAGATTATGAAGGATTTACAGGATTGTCCGTATATTGTAAACTATCAGGAAGAACAGAAAATAGATATGAAAATTGATGGGAAATTTCAGGGATATTTACTTTGTATAAGAATGGAATTTCTTGACTGTGTACAACAGTCTATAAGACAATCTAAGTTTGAGTGTTCTGAACAAAATATATTTAAACTTGCTTTAGAAATCGGACACGGAATCAAGGCACTTCATGACAAAAAATATACGCACAGAGATATCAAACCAGATAATTTTTTTATATCATCGAAAAGTAATATATATAAGCTGGGAGATTTTAATGTTGCAAAGCAAGCCATGTCTGCTCATTCTTTTGCAGGGGCAGAATATTATATGGCACCTGAAGTCTTTAAAGCTAAAAATGCAGAAACAGCTTATAACAATCAGGTAGACATTTACTCTTTTGGAATATGTTTGTATCAGTTTATGAATGGTATGCGATTGCCTCTTCAAGAAGGCAAGATAACAAGCGATAATGCGGTTGAGAGAAGATTAAAAGGAGAATCTTTTTCAGAACCTAAAAATGCTTCGCCTGAATTTGCAAAAATCATTATGAAAGCTTGTTCTTTTGAGGCGAAGGACAGATACCAAACAATTGATGAAATGCTTGCTGATTTAAAAAAAATCAATCCTGAAAATCGTAAGAAACAAGATGATGATTTTAGAACAGTATACGCAGGACCTAAGGACATTCAGGAAACAGATAAAAAAATCAGAAATAGAAATGAAGATAAAAATAAAGAGACGCAAAAGAAACCTATTATAGAACCACCAAAAGATGGAGGAAACAGGAATACGGCTATTATTGTTATTATAGGTATTTTAATTATAGCTGGACTTATTTTCTTATTTGGTTATTATAAAATTTTCCCGAAAGATAATGAAAATGAGAACGGTACAGAAAAAAATACGCAGACCGTATCAGATGATGTTGACAGTTTGCCTGTGGGAGTAGAGCAGACTTCTGTGCAGAATACGGTGTTTACTGTAAACAATGTTCCACACGGTTTTGAAGATTCATTTGAAGAATTTTTTACTTTCGAAAGAATTAAAAAAGAAGATTTCAATAAAATTATTTTTACTGTACAGTATGATGTGGAGGCTTTTTCTGTAGATAAAAATAGCTTGAGATATTATGGAGTTGCAGAAGATAATATAGTTGAAGTAAAAGATGTTGAAAATGGGATAATGGTCAGCATTGAAAGTGCTGTGGAAGGTATAGTTTACCGATTTAATGAACGCGAATTACTTTTTTCCTGTAAATTTACCCCCAAAAAAGAAACTATAGTATCAGAACAATATAGCATAAAGGCATATTGCAACGGTATATTTAATATCTATAACGAATCAGTGATTTCAGATGAAGAAAAGAAAAATTATACTATGTTTGAAATATCAGAAAATCAATAATATATTTAGGGGAGAATACAAATGGATAGTAAAACAGTATACTACAAACCATCACCACAAAGACCAGCTTTACTGTTGATTGTAGAAAATGGCAAGACGGCAGTACAGGTAGTGAAACTTAACGGTGATATGCGTTTAGGTAGAAATACACCAGATACGACTTGTGATATTCCGCTTGAATCTACGATTGTTTCCCGAAATCACGGAGATTTTCGGTACATAGACGGAAATTACTACTATAAAGACAATAACAGTCTGAATGGTACATATTACAATGGAAAACTGCTTGAAAAATTGAATGAAAATGGTTCTCGGGCAGTAAAATTGCGTGACGGTGATATTTTACGTATTGATGGAGATGAGTTGGGTACACCTCATAAAAAAGCTATCGAAATTATTTTCAGTACAACATCATCCGAACATGAACAATGGAAATGTTATCCTTTAACAGATAGTACAACCGTTCCGATAGGTAGAAATATTGAGCAGGGAATATCATTGACTGATTTTATGGTTTCCAGAAAACATGCTTATCTGAAAAAAGTCGGTAATAAATGGAAGATTGTTGATAACGACAGTATGAATGGTGTGGCAGTAAATGACCAAGAAATAAACTCTTCTGCAATACTTTCTCCGTTTGATGTCATTAAAATTGCTAACAGTATTTTGATTTTTACAGGAAAAGAAATTATATACAATCAATATATTGCTGACAACAATCGCAAAAGAAACAGGCAGAACACAATAATGAATATTGATATTGAAACAGTGAAAGTGAAATCTAAAACTTTACTGAAAGATATCAAAATGGATATTTATGACGGAGAATTTATTTTGATTTTAGGTGGTTCAGGTGCCGGAAAAACAACATTTTTAAATTCTATTTTGGGAAAGAAAAAATCATCTAATGAACCTTCAGCAGAATCTTATGATATACAAGGAAAAGTTTTTTTAAAAGGAATGGATTTATATAAAAATTTTAAGATACTGAAGTGTAAAATCGGTATTGTGGAACAATTTTCTACAACACGAGATAATGATACTGTAATAGATACCATCCGAGATACTGCTCGTATAATGTTACCAAGTGATTGTAGCAAGGAAGAAATTGAAGAAAGAGTAGAAAATGCTATTGAACAGATGATGCTTACCACCCATAAATATGATTTTATCCGTTCTTTGAGTGGAGGACAGAAAAAAAGAGTGGAAGTAGCGAAGCAGGCGGTAGGTAATCAAGAAGTATTTATTCTTGATGAACCAGATTCGGGTATGGACAGAGCAAGTCGTGTATCGTTGATGAGAAATCTAAAAGAATTTTCATCAAAAGTAGGGGTTGTAATGGTTATTTCTCATTCACCTGATGACGCAATGGACTTATTTACAAAAGTTATTGTTCTTGCTAAAAGTCAGCAAGATGAAGTGGGACATCTTGCTTTTTACGGTGATGTACAGGAAACATTAAATTTTTTTGGTGTGACAAGACTTAGCGAAATTGTTGTAGAAATCAATTATGAAGGCGGAAAAGGCAGAGCAGATGAGTTTATTAAAAAATTTGAAAGAATTAACAGAAAGTAATCCATAAGGAGGTTTAGCAGTGAAATCATCAAGAACAAAACAAATCGGTGTATATGTAAAAAAAAATTACCGTTTATTTATTAATCAGAAAGACTGGAAATTCATTGTGATAGCGGCAGTAATATCATTTTTGGTATGTGCGATTGTAGGAGAAGATATGTTTTCTACTTATGAAGATACAAAATCAGGTTTTTTTGCCATTATTTCAGCGGCAATATGGATAGGTGTTTTCAATTCTATACAAGGCATTTGTAAAGAACACGATACGATTTCCAGTGAATGTCGTTTAGGCTTACATATGAGTTCTTACATAGGAGCTCATATCGTGTTTGACTTTTTCCTGTGTTTGATTCAAAGTATTATATTAATGATAATCTGTCTTATATTTATTGACTTTCCTCGTGGCGGAATTATTTTTGATAATGCTATTATTGAATATTTTATTACATTGTTGCTAATTATCTGGTGTTCAGATATTATGGGAATAATGATATCTTCTATAGCGTCTGTACCGAATGTAGCAATGACAGCAATGCCGTTTGTATTGATTTTACAGTTGGTAATGAGCGGTGTATTGTTTGATTTGGAAGGTTGGTCAGAAAAGATTGCCTATGCAACGGTAAGTAAATGGGGAATGTCGGCTATGGGAAGTATAGGCAATCTGAATGATGAATCCTTGCCTTTGAGATTGAGTGCTGTTTTTCCGTCCGTAGTAAGATTGGAAACAGAAGCAGCATATGAATATACAGCTGAAAATCTTATGCACGCATGGGGAGCTATCCTGTTGATTGCCCTTTGCTGTTCAGTGATTGCTGTTATCAGTCTGAAAATACGCAATAAAGATTTTTGACACAATAAATAGGGTATAAATATGACAGTAAAAAATATGAAAGTTTGCGTAATCATTAATAATTTTATTCAAAAAATAAAGCAGTGGTTTCAGAAAAAAAGAAACAGCGATACTGATGATAAGAATGAGAAAATAAAAATCCGTACATTATCGGTATCAGTGGCTTCTGATGTAGGAAAAAAGAGAAAAGTCAATGAAGATAATTTTTATGCAGATAACATCGGAATACGAAAAGATGAGATTATGTCTGAGACAGCAGATGTTGAAGTTTCAGAAAGAGCTATCTTTGCCGTATGTGACGGTATGGGAGGAGAAGCGTTTGGTAAAGAATCTTCTGAAATAGCGGTAGAGTGTTTGTCAGAATTTTGTGATAAAATCAGACAAGCGGATATGAAAATTTTAGAAGAAGAAATCGACAGCTATGTGCAGGAAACAAATGACCGAATATGTCAGATGATTGAGGAGAGAATGTCAGAGATAGGCGGAAGTACACTGGCAATGGTATGCATTGAGAAGAACGGAGTGGTAACTGCCTATAATGTCGGTGACAGCCGAGTGTATATTTTGTCTGACGGAAAACTGACACAAATTACAGAAGACCAGACGCTTGCGGTAAAGAAGCTGAAAGCCAACATCTATACGCCTGAAGAAGCAAGAACAAGTCCTGATTCTCACAAACTGACATCTTTTCTTGGTGTTGACGACTACAGAACGGGATTGTATCCGTTGACTTATGAGAAATTTGCCATAGAAAACAATAAAATCATAATATGCAGTGACGGACTATATGATATGTGTACCGATGAAGAAATTACACAGATTTTAACGACAAGTGAAGAACCAAACCTTGCAGAGTGCTTAGTTCGTAAAGCGATAGAAAACGGTGGAATTGATAACATAACCTGTATTGTTATTTCTGACTGTGTTGTACCAGAAAATGAAAATTGATAAAAAATATTATCCGAACTGGTTAAAATTCAGAAAATCTGTGGTAAAATTATTTCGATTAAATTGACAACTTTTTTGGGAGGCGATGTTATTATGTTTTAGCTATTACTTGACAGAAACTAACA
The DNA here is from genome assembly GCA_902773265.1 of uncultured Ruminococcus sp. Lineage (GTDB taxonomy): Bacteria > Bacillota > Clostridia > Oscillospirales > Acutalibacteraceae > CAG-964. Next base: position 229 of record CACYDZ010000254.1, on the reverse strand, counting down.
ATATTAGTGTAAAGGAGAGAAATTTCTAATGAAAAAATTTTTAAGTCTGTTGTTATCAACAATAATGACGGTGTCTATGTGTACAGTAAGCAGTGTATCGGCATACGACACAAACACACTGGAAAGTCAGGCACAGACACATCAGCTTGACAGCAGTGACAGTGTTTACGGAGATTTTCAGTACAAAGTATCAGACGGTAAAGTAACCGTAACAAAATATACAGGCAGT
>CACYDZ010000253.1 GCA_902773265.1 uncultured Ruminococcus sp. | reverse complement strand
GAAACATAACGGTATCTCAGGAAGAACAGCTGAACAGTATATTCATTTCCTGTTGAGTAAATGATTTTTGTCAGCAATATTGATTAGCCGACTTTCAGCTTACACAATTAAAAGTTTTGTCCACTTTTGGGGAAGTGGTAGGGGTCAAGGGAACAAAGTCCCCTTGTAGGATTTTAAAAGGCAACGCCCTTTAATCAGCTAAAAACTCAAACAAAATTTGCAAAGCAAATTTTGTCAATCATTCTTCCAAAAGAGCTGTCACATACCTTAATGCGACAGCCCTTTCCTTTTACGATATCATCTTCCCAATATAATCTCCCAGCTGTTCGGGAGTCATCGCTCCTACAAATGCTCCCATATCCGCAAGTTTCTGTGCAATATTCCTGTCGTAAACAGGGTTTGCCTCACCGTCTAAGGCGGTAAGAAAAACCATTTTACTTCCACTGCTGATAATGTCAGAACAAGTATTCAAAAGATGATGGATACTTCCTCCTTCATAAAGGTCGGTGACAGTAACAAATATCGTATTATGCGGATTACGGCAAAGACTTTCACAATACGAAAGTGCCTTGTGGATATCTGTACCTCCCCCTAACTGCATTCCCATAAGCACCTCGACAGGGTCATCAACATAACCGCTCAAATCAACCACATTCGTATCAAAAATCACAAGATGGGTTTCCAGCATGGGGAGTTTGGCAAAAATTCCTGCCATGACAGCACTGTAAATCACACTCTCCATCATAGACCCGCTTTCATCAACCGCAATAATTATATTCCATTTATTAAAGCGTTTCACCCTGCTATTGAAATGCAAATCCTTGATAATCAGCCGTTGATTTTCTGTATCATAGTTTTTAAGATTGCGGTTTATGGTACGCTTGAAATCCAGATTTCTGATGGATTTGACATGAGAGGGCATATTACGGTTAAGTTTACCCAGTAATGATTTTCGGATATCAGTCTGTATTTTTTCGGTAAGTTCATCAACCACTTTCTGAATAATTCGTCTGGCTTCTTCGATAACATCATTCTTCATTAAATGTCTGAACTGTAAAATCGTCTTGAGTAAATCCATATTAGGTTCAATTTTTTTCAGAATTTCCTTATCTGTCAGCAGTTGCGTCATTTTGAAATGGTCAAGAGCCTGTTTTTCAATAATTTCCACTGTCTTTTTCGGGAAAAGTTTCCGCACCTTATTAATCCACTGTGCTACATAAGGATTTGAAGTGCTTGTATCTCCGCCTCTGACAGGATTGTTTTGCGACATAATCCCGTCACCAAGTTCCTGACTGTACAGATAGTCAAGCGTCTGTTCCATATCCTGAAAGGAAATTTTGTCACTGTACATTCCCTGAAAACAGATGTGATTTTCAGAATTTTTCCCCAGAATTAACCGCCATTTGTTCAGGTTCTGATTGTCGTTGACAGTATTCATCACAATCCCTCCAAAGACTGACAGATTTCCTTTTCCAGCTGTATACCGCTCAGGTACAATTCACGGTCAACGGTAAAGGATTTTTGAATTTCGGACAGCTTCTGATGATAAAGCAAAGCCACCTTTTCGGCGATACTGTCTGTTTCCGCAGGAGCAAAATAACTGAATGCCAGACGCAGTTCAGGGAGAACTTCCATAAATTCCTCCATCGTAAGCGATTTTATCAGGCTGTCGGTAATACGGATAAATTCATCTCCCACCAGAACGATATCCCTTGCTGTGGAAAACAACCCCCGAATAAATATTGCCCCTTGCTTTTTCTTGTCATCCGTACCCGTCAGATAACCGTTGACCGCATGGTTTATGGTTTGTCGGTAGGTGACATCACTCCCGTAAAGCAATCCCAGAATGGCTCCGTATAATGCGGGTTCAGGATTATCACTCTGTATCATTCTATGGAAAGCGGCAAAAAGATTTTCATATTCCTCATGTAATAAATCCGTTGATACAAGATTATACAGCATACGGCATATCTTTATACATTCGGCAGAATATTCGGGTTTTACCGTTATCATGGACGGCAGCATCATGATGATTTTCTGAAAACATCTGATTAAAAAAT
>CACYDZ010000252.1 GCA_902773265.1 uncultured Ruminococcus sp. | reverse complement strand
GAGATGACCTTTATAAGAGGCAGTTCTTTGACGTGCTTGAAGAAGAAACATTCGGAAGAGAACGTACATTACTGCGACTCGGTCAGAAATTCCATCCCATTAAGAAATACGCTATTGATCTCGATGAAATGACTGACGCAAACAAGAAAAAATACCTTTTAGGAAATCGTCAGTGGTATATGAAGGTTGAGGCTCTTTTTCGTGATGCAATTGAGCGAGAAGCCAGATCAACTGGAGAAATACTCGAACAGGATTTTTGTATACTTCTTACCATCCGGGATCCATCGGGGAAGGCGCCTGTCTATACCGAAATAACACAGCAACTGCAGGAAAAGAATTTTGTATATTCCAATATTAGACTTAAGAACGAGGTTAGAGAACATGTTCGTGTTGAAGGAGATGGTAACGGTTAATGAATAATGATACAAGTTTTTTTTCCGCAACCGTGATTCAATCCCAGCTGAATGGAAAAGTAAAATATGTGCTTTCAGATAGCGAGGTTCTAGAATTGTACTACACTGAACCTCGGCTTGCCGCACTTATTGAGATGGATATAATCAAGCTGATTGATCATCATCTTGTTGTAAATTTGAAAGAGTTTATAACCCCAAAAACTAAGCATCTCTCCGCTCAGGCAAAGCGCAATAAATCGGCCTGTTGTATTGGAATTCAGTATGCTTCGAAAGGACAGTACTATAAGAGTGGCGAAAACCTTATCACTTGTACGCTTGATATTTTATTGCGGGCAGCGGGTTTCCTTGAAAAGGGTGAAGCGGACAAAGGTACTCAAACAGATGCAGAGCAGAAAAAAGAAGCCTCTAAAATTGATAGCGAAATTGCAAGACTTAACGGTATCCTAAGTACGTTGCCAGGCAGCTTTTCTGGATCGCTTAAGAGTCATATGAAACGCAAAGGTTATACAGAGGAACTGTTGGCGCAGGAATCGTGGATAAGCGTTAGTACTATCAAACAATATCGGCAGAAAGAAGATAAAGAGAAAACGTTGAAAACTGTTACAGCGTTATGCATAGGAATGCATCTGCATCCTTGGCTAACGGAAGATTTGTTAAGAAAAGCTGGAATCGTTCCGAAAGCAACCAAGTTGGATGGTGCATATCGTTTTTTATATACCGCTCACTATAAAGATAAAATAGAGGATTGCAATATATATCTTAAATCACAAGGACTCCCCGAGTTTACTATGCGGGAGAAAGCATAAGAAATAAAAGAATATAAATTGACTTAGGTCAGGGAATTTGAATCCCTGGCCTATTTTTTTTTGCTCAAACGGACATTTTTATTGTCCTATCATAAAGGCAGTAAATATCAATATAAACGTTATTTTGTAAGAAGACAGTGTTTGTGGAAATCGAGTATTTACAAGGAATTTCACGGTTGGAAGGGACATTTTGAATGTCTGTTGAAATATCCGTATTGCGAGTATCATTAATTTAGAATTAAATTTCTCGGAGGTAAAAATGAAGAAAAATGATTGGCGAACAAACATAGAATCTCTTGCAGCGAATGTAGCGAAAAAAATAGGTGTCGAGGTGGCAAAATCAGCATTTTTCCTTTATGACGCAACCTGTTTCGATGATCTAAACCCCATATATTACTGGGATGTTTTCGGAACTCTTCAGCAGATATATGAGGAATATGATGAGGATGGATAATCATTGAAGCATATTTTTATATTCAATCTTACATAGGTTTTCCACAGAAAGTAACACCGCTTTTTATTTGGATAAAATTTTCCGATAAGCATCTATAAGGATGTGGTAATCGTCCTCATCATAAACACCACTGTCGAATTTTTCGAATGTGTCGATGAATTTTTGAATGAATTGATTTACCTTGATGTTTTCGTGAAGTTCTGGCCCTTTAGCGAGGACTTCAGCCTGGATATCATCAATCCTGAATTCATCAAAGTATGCTGGCGGTGTCATGTAGTTTGGAAAATAAAACGCATCATACTTTATTACCTTATCCTCATATTGTGGCAGACCATATTCATCAAGATATGGTCCGGGAACCTTTTCTTTAACCTCATGGTCGAAATGGACAACAGTGTAGTGGGAGATAAGGCTCATGAAAAAGTCACAGATGGCTTCAGGAGACATAGGTCGAGACTCGTGGTTGCGTCCGACCAGCTCATCGATAGACCTATCGAAATAGTCAGCAATCTTGTAAACCTGTTCAAGCGTAAAACTTCGGGTATTATTACCGATTTGAAGGCACTTGTTTACATTGGACTGGGACATTCCAATCGCATCGCCAAGCTTCTGCTGGGTTATGTTTTTATCATGCATAAGCTTACAGATATTCTCTTTAAGAATGTCAAAATTCATATTTGTCATAAAATATCACTCCTTGTCATAAATGGGTTGAAAAGTCATATATATGAAAGATTGGAATATATCATAACACATTTTGTATAATTTTTGTAGTGGTTAAACTTGAAAAAACCATTAAAAACCTGTAGCCACACAAAGGAGGGGCGGCGGAATAAGCCTTACAGCTCGCAGGCTTTAAAAACGAGCTGCGGCAATCCCGGATGCCGTAAATCTCTGGGGAAACAACAAATTACATATTGCAAAGTCCGAATAGCGCTATAAGGACGGCGGAATACATAAAGAGTCATTTTAACTGCACTGGTATGAACGACTACTTGTGCAGAAATTGACGAAGATGTATCCGGACCGTTTGATTTCGTGCGCCTGTTTCAGGACTTCAGCTGATATTCAGCTTCCGAATGCTTACGAGCCTGTGGACATCTTCACCGCAGGCTCTTTTTGTATCCCGACCGTCTTCAGCCTCGGACGGAAAGGACATGAAGATGAAAAACATCAATATCAATGGAAACGTATGTATCAACGGAAATGT
>CACYDZ010000251.1 GCA_902773265.1 uncultured Ruminococcus sp. | reverse complement strand
GTATAAATGATAATGCTTTCACTAAGTCAGGTCTGACTTCTGTGACTATTCCGAATAGTGTGACCTCTATCGGAAATTATCTGTTTGACGCTTGCTCTAATCTGAAAAGTGTAAGTATTTCTTCTTCTCTTACTATACTGGGTAATGGCACTTTCAGAAATTGTACAGCTCTTACTTCTGTTTCCATTCCTGATGGTATTCAGAAAATTAACAGCAGTGCATTTTACAACTGTTCCGCTCTGAAAAATGTACAGATTTCTTCCAGTGTGGCAACAATAGACAACTCTGCCTTTGCCTACTGTACTTCACTGACTTTCATGACTATTCCTGATAGCGTTGTCACATTGGGCAATTCTATTTTTGAAGGCTGTACCGCTCTGAAAACAGTTAAATTACCTGCCTCACTTCCTGCAATCGGAAGCGGTATGTTCTATAACTGTTCAAATCTGGAAAATATTACTATCCCCGCTTCTGTCGGTCAGATTGGCAGCAGTGCATTCCGTAACTGTTCTTCTCTTACCTATATAGAAATTCCTGACGATGTGCTTACGATTTATGCCAACGCATTTCAAAGTTGTTTAAGACTTGCCGAAGTTAAAATTTCTGACAGTGTAACACAGATAGGTGCTTATGCTTTCTCTGACTGCAAATCTTTGAAAAATCTGGTTGTTCCCAAAGGTATTACGGAATTAGGTTACAGAACTTTTGCCGGCTGTGATAATCTGGAAAGCGTTGTCATTCCTGCTACTCTGGAAAAGATTGATAATTATGCTTTCTTCACTAACGCAAAACTGACGGATATGTATTATTTGGGTACACAGGAACAATGGGAAACCATGACCAAACCGACTATTGCTCCTTTCAATAATGCGACTATACATTATAATGCAGGTGGTATTGCTCTGGATAAATCAGCAATGACTATCGAAAAAGGAACTGTTGCTACATTAACCGCTGCGATTGACCCTGATTATTATTCTCCCGATATTATATGGACAAGTAGTAAAACTTCGGTTGCCACAGTAGATGAAAACGGTACTGTCACCGCTAAGGCTACGGGTACAGCCACTATTACCGCAACCACTATTGACGGTAAACAAGCAACTTGTACCGTAACGGTGAAAATTTATCCTCAGTCTGTTGCACTCGATAAGACAACTCTTTCTCTTGGTGTAAAAGAAATGTATACACTTACTCCCACAGTAACACCGACAGTGGCAACAACTTATACTTTCAAAAGTAGTAATACTGCTGTTGCAACCGTTAATTCCAGCGGTAGAGTTGTCGCAAGAAGTATAGGTACGGCAACCGTTACCGTTATCACGGAAAATGGTAAAAAGGCTTCCTGTACCGTTACGGTTCATAAAAGTCCTGAAACACTTACCCTCAACAAAACAAAACTGACGATGAATGTTATGGATATGTATACGCTTGTTCCGACAGTTACACCGTCTGATGTCGTTACAAGTTATACCTTTAAGAGTAATAATCCTGCGGTAGCCACTGTCAATTCCAGTGGCAGAGTTGTCGCAAGAGGTACGGGTACGGCAAAGATTACTGTGAGAACTTCAAATGGTCTTACGGCAACCTGCACGGTCACGGTAAGGTCGGCGGGCAGTATTACACTGGATAAGACTACTTTGAATATGACTGTTACTCAACAGTATACCCTGACACCAACAGTCACTCCTGCTGCACAGGTTACTTATACTTTCAAGAGTAACAATCCTGCGGTGGCAACTGTCAACTCCAGTGGCAGAGTTGTGGCAAGAAGTGAGGGCAGTGCTGTCATTACGGTCAGAACGGATAATGGTCTGACAACAACCTGTACAGTCAATGTAAGTCTGCCGAAAACTTTGACACTGGATAAAAACAGTCTTACTATGAATATCGCTGAACAATATGTTCTTACACCTTCTCTTACTCCCGCTGATGATACGGTGACTTATACCTTTAAAAGTACCAATACTTCTGTTGCCACAGTAAATTCCAGCGGTAGGGTTGTCGCAAGAGGTTCAGGTTCGGCAACTATCAGGGTAATTGCATCTGATGGACTGGTCGTCACTTGTGAAATTACAGTAAGCTGATTTATTAAGGACTTCTTTTTCTATATCTATGGCATAGATGAATGAGTTAAAAGTTTTTGTCCACTTTTTGGGAAAGTGGACAAAAACAGAACCTTTGGTGGGATTGCTAAGAGTAGCACCCTTAACCTGAAAAACACGGGAACTTTTATATAAAAGTTCCCGTGTTTTGTTCGTAAAAATATCAGACAAAATAAACATCCATATCGTAATTGATTTCGCCGTTGATAACACAGTAAGCCTTGTTGTCCTGTGGCTTGAGATAAATCTTGAGTTCGTTGATAACTGCACCCTCGTTTTCAGCAAAATAAGATTTCTTGATATTCTCAATAACATTCGCATAGGATTCCTGTACACCGTTAAATTCTACGAAAAAGTCAATAACAGGTTCTACTGCCTTTTTCTTTCTGGGCGTAGTTTTCTTTGTCGTTTTCTTCGCAGGTTTTTCCTCTGCTACAACTCCTTCAATAACCTGTACTCCTTCAACTTCTTTTACTTCTGCAACTGTCTGTGCAGCTTCTTCTGTCTTTTTCTTTCTGGGCATTAAAAATACCTTCTTTCTCAAATTTTTACCGACACACATCTTCCCGAAAACAGACTGTGTATACAGTAAGTGAAGTACTCATCGCCTACAAAAACAGGAGCTTCCTTCAATCCACCCAACCTTGTGAAGGATTTCATTCTACAAACATCAGTTTTTGAGGCTATGGGTTTTTTATGAGGCAAACCCTTCCCGCACTTCCTACGGTACTATTGTCTTACGGACAACTTTTAAAAACCTTTTGTATAATTTATCACTCTATCAGGATAAAATATACACTGTATCTTAATTCTCACACTCTCAAAAAAGTGTGACATGAAGACCTTGTCTATTATATAATTATTTCCATTCATATGTCAAATCATTATCAAAAAATTTCTGACAATAACAATTTTTACTGAAATCAAATTAAAAATTTGGTAAAAATTTTAAAATGAAGAGATAGCTTCCAGAAAAGAACATTTAATGATATCATCATATCTCAAAATATAACTAAAGAACGGATAACTAATCTGCCTAACCTTGCAAAGGATTTTATTTTACGGACATCAGTTTACGAAACTATGGGTTTTTTATTAAGTTAAAATCTACTCTTGAAAATTGTTTAAGGTATGCAGAAAATCTTTGAAAATCGGTTCCCATGCACTTTCATGATGACGATATTCAGGCATAATAACTTCGTTGAGCTTGTCCATAGGGTAACATTCCATCAGAATATTATCATAGGTCTGTTCCACACTCTTCCGGATTTGCTTCTCCAATTCATCTCCCCCACCTGTATAGATGTACAGATACGGCATAGTTTCCTGTAACTTGCTTTGTACCCAGTTTTTCAGGTCTTGCTGACTGAAAAAGAAAAATACAGGTGAAAATACTCCCGAAATGCAAAATATATCAGGATAATTGATGGCCATGAAAAATGCCATTAATCCTCCACATGAACTTCCACAAAATGCTGTGTTTTCTCTGCCTGTCTTGATGGGAAACTGCTTTTCTACTGTCGGCATCACTGTATTAATGATGAAATCAGCAAAAATTTCCCCTTCCGGTGTCATCTGTTTTCTGATTTCTTCAGGTATATCGGGAGGTGTAATCGGTTCTCCTATGGCTTTCGGGGTGAGTTCTCTGGTTCGCTGCATATCTCCCCCCTCATCGTTGTGTATGCCAACGATAATGACCCCTTTACCACTCTTTTCCTGTTCCTCACGAACCGTTTCTCTTGTGTACCAGCAACCGAATTTTACTGTGTCATCTTCAAAAAGGTTCTGTCCGTCTGTCATGTAAATAACAGGTAACTTCTCCCCCTCTTCGTGCTGTGGCACATATACCCGCACTGTCCTGTTGACCCTGTTCGGATAGGGTAAGGATAATACTGTCACTGTTTCTGCTATCATACTTCTTCACTCCTGATAATTATTTCAAAATTTGCTGACGCAAATTTTGTTTTGTATTTGGGAAGTTTAAGGGCGTTGCCCTTAAAAATCCCCACGAGGGGCTTTGCCCCTCGACCCCACAAGCCTTTGAAAAGGCTTGACCGAAACTTTTAATTTTCATAGCTGACACTTAGCTAATCATTCCGAACGGAATGAGCTATAAAAGTTTTGTCAGACTTTTTTTTAAAAGCCTGTGAGGTTGATGGGCAAAACCTTTAAATCATAAATGTAAAACAAATACTTTTTCCGTCTGTACTGTATGCCGAAATTTTGCCGTTGTTGGATTGGGCAATCGCTTTTGCTACCGATAACCCTATTCCACTGCCTCCTGTTTCGGAATTTCGGGAACTGTCTAAACGGTAAAAGCGTTCAAAAAGAAAATCTAACTTTCCTTTTTGAATCTCCTCGACAGTGTTGTAAACGGTCAGCGTTTTTGTCTTTCCTTTGGAAAATAGTTTTACTTCTACATTTCCGCCGTCATTGGTGTATTTTACCGCATTGTCCAGCAAAATGGATATAAGCTGTCGAATGGATTGTTCGTTGGCTTTAATCGTGAGATTTTCTTCAATCTCGGTTGTCAGGGCTTTGTTCTTTGAATTTGCCAGCGTGATAAACGGTTCGGCCGTATCGCTGACTGCCTCCGAAAAAGAAAACTCCTCCATCACCATGACATAGTTTTCCTCGTCCATTCGGGAAAGAAATACCATCTTCTCTGTAAGAGAGTTTAATCGCTTAATCTGATTGCGGATACTTTCTGACCACTCGTTCTCACCGTTAATCATCTCAATAACTTCAGTGTTTGCATCAATAATCGCAAGCGGGGTCTTGATTTCGTGGCTTGCGTCCGTAATAAAGCGTTTCTGCTTTTCATAGCTTTCCGCAACAGGTCTTACGGCAATTCCGGAAAAAATCACCACTAAAATAAAGACAAACAACACCCCTATAAGACTGATACCAATACTCGCAAATAAAAATGAACGGAATGTATTCAACTCTCTCTCACAGTCAACGAAAATATACATATAACCATTACTATCAGAAATACGGATATATTTGTAATGTTCAATAAACCCTTTGGTATTGTTGCTGTTAAACAGCGTTTCCGCATATTCTTTGGCGGTACTTGTCGATACAGCAAAAATCCGCCCTGTATTAATTGCAGAAACTGTTCCGTTTCTATCCATACTTACCGTAAAATAGCGTGTTTCAAAAGGTGCTTCGGCGGAAAGAGATTTGTCTTCAAATTTTTTCTCTTTTCGGCGGAAATCATCAAAGGGAAATTCTCCGTTGTTTTCTTTCAGAATTTCCAGCGTTTGCTCATAGCGTTCGTTAATACTTAGATAATTCGCAATATTGACCGTTCCCATAATCAGCGTCAACACCACAATTACGGAAATCATCGCAACGGCAATAAATTTTTTTCGGAGCTTTTTTATCATTTCATCATCTCCAGAGAATATCCTCTGTTGCGTGTGGCTTTAATCTGAATGTCCGCATTGAGGGACGCTAATTTTTTTCTCAGGTAAGAAATATATACCCACACTACACTTAAATCTGTATCGCTGTCATATCCCCATATCTTTTCCATGAAAACTTCGTTGGAAATGATTTTACCCGGTGTGGTCATCAGCATTTCCAACATCTGAAATTCTTTATTGGCTAGTTTGATAGTATTTTTGGGTGACGATAGTTCAAATGTAGTTCTGTTGAGGCTGATGTTACCAAAAGTCAGTACAGAATGGGTCGTTTCTGTTTTGCGTCTTGTCATTGCCCGTATTCTCGCTAAAAGTTCTTTGGTGGAAAAGGGTTTGGTCAGATAATCGTCAGCACCGCTGTCAAGACCCATTACACGGTCATCAATCTCTGATTTTGCCGTCAGTAATATCACAGGTACAGAGTTTCCCTGTTTTCTTATGGTCTGCAATACCGTTATGCCGTCTACCTTTGGCATCATGATATCCAATATTACTCCGTCATATAATCCTGTTTCAATATAGTCCAGTGCGTCCTGACCATTATATACTGCATCAACGGAATATTTGTTGTGTTTCAGTATGGCTGTCAATGCCCTCGAAAGTTCTTTTTCATCTTCTGCCAGCAATATTCTCAAATTCAACTTTCCTTTCTGTTATAACGCCTTTTTGGGACAGTTCTTTACACATTCAAAACATAAAATACATTCTGTTCCATTCTTTCTTTTTCGGGAATTATCCGTCATATCTACTTCCATAGGACATACCTTTTTACACTTTCCACAGGAAACACATTTTTCTTTGTCACATCTGACACGCAATAAAGAAAAATAACTCATCGGTTTAAGGAATACTGTTATCGGACAAATATACTTGCAAAAAGCACGGTTATCTTTCAACACAAATGCCAGCACAATTCCTACTGCATAGTAAAGAATATTTCCTATGATAAACAGC
>CACYDZ010000250.1 GCA_902773265.1 uncultured Ruminococcus sp. | reverse complement strand
TCATGCCTTTACAGAGAACCTGTGGTGCTGAGAGTCAGGTAAGAAACAAGTTGTCAAATGGGTCGCTGAGGGCGTAGTCAAACGAAAGTTTTTTTCGGAGTATTCTGCGACGGTGAAGACAGCCGTTATCTGTCGGGGATATGCTGGTATCCTGTCGAGTACACAAGTCATTGTGTAAAATTAAGGTGGCACCACGAATAACAGTAGTTTGTTCGTCCTTAACAGAGTTATTGTACTCTGTTAAGGACTTTTTTATTTATGAGGAGGCATTGTCATGAAAATTTCCCCCACAATAGAAGAAGTAAAAACAATCGCACAAAGTAATCAATACAATGTATTGCCGTTAAGCTGTGAAATTCTTTCCGACTTTATCACACCGATTGAAGCCATGAAAATACTGAAAAATGTTTCCACTCACTGCTATATGCTGGAATCGGCACAGGCAAATGACCGTTGGGGACGGTATACCTTTCTTGGTTATCAGCCGAAAATGGAAATTACCTGCATTGATGGGATAATGAAAATCGGTGATATTCAGTTTACCACAGATAATCCTTCTGCCTATCTGCGACAGATTTTACTGTCCTATAAAAGTCCTGGATTTTCTTATCTGCCGTCATTTACAGGAGGACTTGTAGGTTATTTTTCTTATGATTATCTTGCTTACAGTGAACCGAGTGTAAAGTGTGAGGTTGAGGATAGTGAAGCATTCAAAGATGTTGATTTAATGCTGTTTGACAAGGTAATTGCCTTTGACAATGTAAAGCAGAAAATCATTCTGATTGTCAATATGAAGCTGGACGATATTGAAGTGAACTACAATAAAGCCGTATTAGAACTTCACAACCTGAAAGACCTGCTTAAAAACGGTGAAAAGCGTGAGGAAAAAAGCGGAAAATTATCGGGAGAAGTCACAGCATTATTCGATAAAGCGGACTATTGTGAGATGGTAGAAAAAGCCAAGCGATATATTTACGAGGGTGATATTTTTCAGATTGTGCTTTCCAACCGTCTTAGTGCATCTTTTGAGGGAAGTCTTTTCCATACCTACCGCATATTAAGAACGATTAATCCCTCACCATATATGTTTTACTTTTCGGGGACAGATGTGGAAGTGGCAGGAGCGTCACCCGAAACGCTTGTCAAACTGGAAAACGGCATACTGCATACTTTTCCGCTGGCAGGCACAAGACCCAGAGGAAAAACAGAACAGGAAGATATTGTTCTGGAAAAAGAACTGCTTCATGACGAAAAGGAACTTGCCGAACATAATATGCTTGTAGATTTGGGGCGTAACGATTTGGGGAAAATCAGCAAATTCGGTACGGTTGAGGTAGAAAAACTGCACAGTATCGAACGGTTTTCTCATGTTATGCACATCGGTTCCACAGTACGGGGAGAAATCCGTGAAGATAAGGATGCTCTTGATGCAATAGAGGCAGTTTTGCCTGCGGGAACACTTTCAGGAGCACCAAAAATCCGAGCCTGTCAGCTTATCGGACAACTGGAAAATAACAAGCGTGGTATTTACGGCGGTGCGATTGGCTATATTGATTTTACAGGCAATATGGATACCTGTATCGCTATCCGTATTGCCTACAAAAAGAATGGGAAGGTATTTGTCAGAAGCGGAGCAGGAATTGTTGCTGACTCTGACCCCGAAAAGGAATTTGAAGAATGTCTGAATAAAGCCAAATCGTCGCTGAAAGCATTGGAAATGGCACAGGAGGAAGAATTATGATTTTATTGATTGATAATTACGACAGTTTTTCCTACAATCTTTATCAGTATATCGGCGAAATCAATGCAGATATCAAAGTTATCCGCAACGATGAAATGACGGCAGAGGAAATCCACAGACTAAATCCTGAACGGATTATCCTATCTCCGGGACCCGGCAGACCCGAAAATGCAGGAATTATCATGGAAGTTGTAAAGACATCAGGCAAAGACATTCCCATTTTGGGAGTATGTTTAGGACATCAGGCAATCTGTTCGGTGTTTGGTGCAACGATTACCTATGCCCGGAAACTTATGCACGGCAAACAAAGTGAAATAATGGTTGATACACACTGTTCATTGTTTTCAGGTTGTCCGGACAGGATTCTGGTTGCCCGTTATCATTCCCTGATAGCCGACAAAACAACTATTCCCGACTGTCTGCACATTACCGCTCAGACAGATGATGAAGAAATTATGGCAGTCTGTCATAAAGAATATCCGATTTTCGGTGTACAGTTTCACCCCGAATCGATTATGACTCCTTATGGTAAAACAATATTGTCCAACTTTATTTCCTTAAAAAAAGTGGATAAAAACTTTTAATAGAATTTATCAGAATTTTCTTACGAAAATTCTGTCCGGATTATTATGAGTTTAAGGGCTGCCGCCCTTAAAAATCCTGCGTCAAGGGTTGCACCCTTGACAATCCTGCCCACTTTTTTGAAAAAAAGTGGACAAAAAACTTTTCATTGTCACCGCCAATTTTCGGATAAAGATTTTGGATTGGAAGTTCGGGAGTGAAACTCCTGAAAACAAAACAGAAAGGATAGTAAAAACAATGATTAAAGAAGCGATTGCCAAAATTGTAAGCAAAGAGGATTTAACCTATCATGAGGCATATACCGTCATGAATGAAATCATGAACGGTGAAACTTCACCTACACAGAATGCCGCTTTTCTTGCGGCACTTTCCACCAAAAGTGCCAAAGCGGAAACCACTGACGAAATTGCAGGCTGTGCGGCCGCTATGAGAAGTCACGCTGTCAAAGTAGAAACAGGTATGGAAGTTTTTGAGATTGTCGGAACGGGCGGTGACAATGCAGGGAGTTTCAATATCTCCACAACAGCAGCACTGATTGCCGC
>CACYDZ010000249.1 GCA_902773265.1 uncultured Ruminococcus sp. | reverse complement strand
GGCTGCCGCCCTTTAAAATCCTGCGTCAAGGGTTGCACCCTTGACAATCCTGCCCACTTTTTTGAAAAAAAGTGGACAAAAAACTTTTATGGCTCACTGCGTTCGGAAATTTTCCATTTATCGTGACAAAACTTCCGGTTTCGGATATTCTACACCAAAAGTATCTACAGTAATCGTTTTGATAACCTGTTTGTCAAGAGGACAGTCATTGAAATCGGTATCGCATTCGGCAATGGTATCCACGATATCCATACCGTCCGTCACTTTACCGAAAGCCGCATAAGCACCATCAAGGTGAGGGGCATTTCTGTGCATAATAAAAAACTGTGAACCGGCTGAATTGGGCATCATGGAACGAGCCATCGAAAGTACACCTGCCGTATGTTTAAGGGGGTTGGGAAAGCCATTTTGTGCAAATTCACCTTTGATGGAATAACCGGGATTACCTGTCCCCGTACCCTGAGGACAACCGCCCTGTATCATAAAGCCGTAAATCACTCTGTGAAAGGTCAGACCGTCATAGAAACCCTGTTTCACAAGATGAATAAAATTATTGACGGTATTCGGGGCAATTTCGGGATAGAGTTCTCCTTTGATAACTCCGCCGTTTTCCATTTCTATGGTAAAAACGGGATTTTTCATAAATACAACACTCCTTTAATTCTACTGCTTTCAGCGTACCTATTATATATCACTTATCTCAAAATTGCAAGCACTCTACAAGGGAGAGTGCTAATTTTTTGTAAATTTTATGCCTATAATTTGTGAATACTTTTCTGTTCACAATTTTTTTGGACAGATTGACAAGACTTTTGGATTTCATTATAATAAAAGAGGGGGAATGTCCTATGAAAATTATCAAGAGATTAGCGGTTGGGGTTATGATTTTTGCAAGTATTCATGCCAATATTGTTGTCGCAGGTGCAGAATTTACCCGAAACGAAAAGAAAAAGGTTGAAAATTCTTCAGTCAGCGTGAATGTATCGACTTCACAAGCGGGTGTGCTTTCAGATATAAGTGCTTCTGTCACACTTCCCGCAAAATACAGCAGTGCAGATAAAGGGTATGTTACCCATGTGAGAAATCAGGGGTCACATAATACCTGTTGGATATATTCGTCGCTGGCAACACTGGAAACCGTTCTGATGAAAAGCGGTTACGGTGATTTTGATTTGTCGGAGGAACATCTTGACATATGGGCAACTTCCAGAGAAAACGGTACAGGCTGGACAAGAGAACTGAACAGTGGTTCGTTATTTGATACCGCAACGGGTTATCTTGCCTCTTGGCAGGGGGCAAAGTTGGAAAGTCAGATTCCCTATGACTACGCAAAGGGCAGAACTTTTGAACAGATAGACGCTATCGGCACTGTCGAATACGGCGTGACAGACATTGTCATTCTTCCCAATGACAGAACAACTATTAAAAATGCGGTTATGGAGTATGGTGCGGTATCGGCGAACTTTTCCGCCAACAGCATTTTCTGGAACAGTGATAAAACGGCGGTATATGCCTATAAGACCTTTTCTTCTCCTTCGGGGGTGCAGGGTCATGCGATTTCGATAGTGGGTTGGGACGACAATTACCCTAAAGAAAATTTTCGTACAGGGTATAATCCTCCTCATGACGGTGCATGGCTTTGCAAGAACAGTTGGGGGAGCAGTTATAACAGCATTGGGGGATATGTGTGGATTTCTTACGATGACCCTTATCTGTTCAGTGACATTCTCAGCACACAGTTTGCGATAAAAGGTGTCATGAAAATCGACAGCAACACAAAAATGTATCAGGTTGAAAATTACGGAGCGACTTATGATTTCAATATTGCACAGACCGATGAAAACGGCTTTTCACAACAAGTACAGGATATTACTTTCATCAACAAATTTGATTTTACCGATAAATACGGTCACTTAGAAAAGGTCATGTTTGAAAGTATGGCAGTCGGCACGAAGTACACGGTTTATTATATTCCCTTAAACGGCAGTGGCGTACCCACATCTCTGGAAAAAAACTGGATTACGCTTGCTGAAGGTAGCGTGGATTACAGTGGATACAGGAGTATACCTGTCAATTACGAGTTACCCTATGGCAAAGGTGCGTTAGGCATACGGATTGACGGCACAGACAAAAACATTCAAAGCACTTTAGGTTGTGATGAATGGTTGCAGAACAGCAGTGGCAGAATGTTGTTTTTGCCTGACGCTGAAAAAGATGCCAGTTATTTTAAATATGACGGTTCAATGTACGAACTTCTTGATTTTTATCAGGAAAGTTTTGATGATGACATAGGTTCCAATTTTGTGATTAAAGCCATTACAAAATGTGACAGCAGTATTCAGAAATACGATGTCAACAACGATGGGCAATTATCCCTGACAGACATTATTCTCACCCAGCGTTATGTATTAGGCACAATAAATTTTTCACGCAATCAATTATACTCTGCCGACATTGACAGCAATTCTGTTATTTCTCTTTCGGACATTATCAGAATCCAGCGAGAACTTATTGATAATTAGCAAGTTATAATTTGTCATGATTTTCCGTTATCTATTAGACCCCCGCCCTCTGAAATAATGAGGGCGGGGGTTACTTTTTTTGAATCCGAAACAACAAAGGCATATACTTGCAATCGTAAAAACATTTATCGATTACTTGTAATGTCTTTTTTAATGTGAAAAGAGGACATAAAGAGAGGGTGAGGAGCATAAAGTGGGAGTATGGGAGTGTGAGAGAGAATGTTAGGGATAGCGATAGGGTTGTCTTGTGACGCATTTGCGGTGAGCGTGGTGCTGGGGAGTGGGGGAAAGCGAGTAAAGCTATCTGAGGCATTACGGATAGCGTGGTGGTTTGGGATAATGCAGGCAATAATGCCGATGATAGGGTGGGGAGTGTGCAGGCTGGGCGGAACGCTGTCAGGAGGACTGTCCCACATTTTTGCGTTTGCGGTACTTTCGGGAATGGGGATAAAGATGATAATAGAATTTTTCCGCCGGAAAACAGACCTCCAAAACCATACAACCTATAAAGTATATACGCTTTGGGGAATACTTATGCTGGCAGTGAGCGTCAGTCTGGATGCACTGGCGGTAGGAATACTGTTGCCGAGCGTCTTTGGGTGTGAAAAATTTTTAAGAATGATATTGGCAGTGGGGATTATAGGAGGAACAGCCTTTGTGATGAGCTTTGTGGGAGTATGTCTGGGGGAATTTTTCGGGAAAATATGTTCGCACTATGCAAGACTTTTCGGGGGAATATTGCTTTTGCTGACAGGTCTGAAAATATTCATTTGCCATTAATCCCATATCCCCTCGCAGAGGTGAACCTTGAAAGTTTTTTGTCCACTTTTTTTCAAAAAAGTGAAAGGCATAGCCTTTTTCGGCAGGGAAAATCGCTCGTAGCGATTTTATTTTTAAGGACGGCAGCCCTTAAATCAGGGGTTCGGGGAACGAAGTCCCCGAAAAAACTGACGGTTGCAAAAACAGGAAAGATATGTTACAATACATAGCAAAGCTGAAAGGAGAGTAACATATGAATAACGAAGAGGAAAAAAGAACGGACAATCAGGAACAGGAAGACATTGAAGAAATACTGTCAGGAGTGCAGTCTTTGAAAGACGAGGTTGAACAGGAAGAAAACAGCGGATATGTCAGTCAATTCGGAGAACTGGAAGAATTTACCGAAAACACCGAAACAGAAAGCATGGTTGTTGCGGGAAAACCGAAAAGTACAAAAAAAGTGGTACTAATCAGTGTAATAGTGGTATGTTTGCTGTTGGCGGGAGCGTTGGGCATATATTTTGTCTTTTTCGACAAGAGCATATACGGAGCGTGGGTCAACACACAGACATCAAGTGACGGAACACAACTTTCGACCTATTATGTATTTGAAAGAAATTCGCTGGAAACCTATTCTGCCAATGAATATGTGTATCAGAAGACGATTTACAATCAGGTGAAATATGACGGCAACACTTTTGGGATTTTGCAGGACGGAGAAGTATCGATGAGATGTTCGTACAATGTGACAGGAAATCTGATAAAAGGAAAGCAGTTGTCATATACAATGGAGGGTTATGAAGAGCGTGAGCCTGTAGAGATGAAGAGTGTGAGAAAGAAAGACATTCCTAATGCGGACAACCTGAAAGGGCCGAAATTCAAAATGAACGATAAGATTGTAGGTGTATGGGAAAAAGAAAACAATGTAGAATATATGGAATATCTGATATTTGACGAAACGGGAAAGATGACACTGTTCAATGCAGACAATTCCAGTATGCAGGAGAGCGTGCAGAAATACAATTTTGACGGAAAAGAGCTGACGATGGCAGGAAAGACAGAAGATACAAAAATCAAAGCGAGTGTTGACGGAAAGACATTTTCCGTCACAATGGAGAGTATCTATGTAGGGGAAATCGTACAGAAGTACAACAAAATCACAGATGAAGAATTTTCACAAATTAAAGCAAAATTAAAGGAAGGAACTTATGAGATTCCGACCGCCCCGACAATTCCCATAGAAGAAAGCACTGAAATTACGACAGAAGCAGTTACAGAATTTTCTACAAAAGAATAATATAGAAAAAACTCCTTGTTGTTATAAAATAGCAACAGGGAGTTTTTCAAAATTTGCATACGCAAATTCTGATAATGTGTAATTCGTAATAAAAGATTCCGCACTGCGTTCGGGATGACACGAAAAAGGAGTGTTCCATAATGGAACACTCCTTTGAAAATTTTATAGATGCTATTGTAAAATTATAAGGTAGTGTCCCTAAAAAATTGAAGAAGAAAATTGGCATCCAAAAAAGAAAGTATTAAAGAATATACTGATTACAGTTTCATGAAGTTCCTTGCTTTTGAAAAAACAGATGGTCTTTCGTGCCAACCTTTTAATTCGTGTCCTTAGTGTCAGATGATTTCTTTCAATTTGTTGTGTATTTCTTTTCC
>CACYDZ010000248.1 GCA_902773265.1 uncultured Ruminococcus sp. | reverse complement strand
TTGCCCTTTAAAATCCTACAAGGGGACTTTGTCCCCTTGACCCCTACCACTTTTTGAAAAAAGTGGACAAAAACTTTTCATTGTCATAGCCAGAGATTGGATTGTTTATTCAGACAAAATTTTTTACAGAAATGGAAATTATGATTGAAAAAAGTACTTAACGGCTTGTATTCAAACGACATTTGCGGTATAATATTTCTTAACAAAGTATTAGTGAAGGATTGGCGATAAGATGAGTGGAAAATTAAGGCAGATATCTGTTTTCTGTGCTGTAATGATGATATTTTGTATAGTTTCGGCGGTGGCGGTATCTGCGGAAAGTATCTATGCCTCCATTGAAAGTGCAGGAATAAGCGTGGAAATTCCCGAAGAATTTAATGTAACATCAGCTGATACAGATGTTGATGAGAATGTGGTATACAATCTTGATGCTTATATGAACGATACCTCAAAAAAACTCAGCATAACAGCGGAAAAAAACAACATTACAGAAAATATGTATAATTTTAAATATCTCACCAAAGAAGAACTAGAAGGAGATATAGAAAAGATTAAAACAGGCAGTCCGAATTTAATGGGAAAGACTTTTCAGAGTGTTTCCCATGCAGGGTTAAAAGAAATGCCAGAATATATTCTGTTCACACTTTCGGACAGCAAAATTCAGAATAATATTACTGTACATTATGCTATTGCCTATACTTTAATCAACGGTGAACTGGTAACCATACAGTACTCATCTGCATCAGGTAATTTTAACAGTGAAGATGTCCAGATTTTCAATCAGATATGTGAATCTATTTATGTTACCTCCTTGTACGACAAACCTGATAAAGTCAATATGCCTGATATTTTAAAGACCGTTGCCACAGTTGTTATTATCATTGGCGTAATGATTGCTGTTACTTTGGTTATTCACTATCTGGTATCCCGAAACAATGCCAGAAGTAAGGAAGTCGTAAGAAACAGGAGAAGGCTTTCGGAAAAATATTATCAGTCCCTTAAAAAAGAGGGCATTATGGAAGCTATCAAGATTGAGGCAGAAGAGTTTATCAATGAAAATATTGCCAATTCAGGAAATACCGTTATTGAACCGTCCGAAAATGCAAGACCAAAGAATCCTGAAACAATATCCGCTATTATTGAAGAAGCATCAACTAATCCTACATTACTTGAAGATGAATGGGAAGATATTGATTTGACCAAAATGTTTCAGAAGCCTGAAAATCTTTCTGATAATGACTATCCGACCGAGCTTAATGCCGAAATGATATTTGGTGGCAATGAAAAGAATGAAAAGGCTGTACCTGAAAATATTCACCGAGCAGATTCAGCCAGACGCTATGCCAGACTGTTCATAGGAGATAACAAGCCGGACGAAAATATTCCGTCTGAAAGCGAGGGAGAGGTTCTTCCCAAAAATCTGCCTGAACATGAAATGTCCGATATTGAAAAACGGCACAAAGCACGACACAGTAAAACAAAGAAAAAAAGCAAAGGTATTTCTGTATTTGGTCTGTTCTCAGGGAATAAGAAAAAACAGAAAAAATCATCATCTGTCAAATCAAATGTCAAATCAAAATCCCGAAATGCACAGAAAAAGAAAAATACCCGTCCGAAAACTTCTGTCGGTGATACCTTTGCAGAATACGAAACAGATAAGTATTGGAATACATACAACAATAATGACTAAATTCAAGGTCAAATTTTTTAAAGAAAGCGTGATTTTATTTGAGTTCTGTTTTTATTGCCAATGCCAGAGTAGTTGACCCGTATAATCGTCTTGACGATATAAGAAATGTTTATATCGAAAACGGTAAAATAAAGGATATCAGTAAAGCGTTACATTCAGCGGATATTACCATTAATGCTGAGGGATTGGTTGTTGCTCCGGGTCTTGTGGATATGCATGTTCATTTGCGTGACCCCGGATTTATCGAAAAAGAAGATATTATTACAGGTTGTAATGCTGCCTGTGCAGGCGGTGTGACAAGTTTATTGGCTATGCCCAATACCAATCCTACTGTCGATAGTCCGGAAGTAGTAGAATATATCCGAGACAAATCCCGAAACGCCAAAGCTAAAGTCTATATTACTGCTTCCATTACTAAAGGATTAAAAAGTTTAGAACCTTGTAACATTGAAGAATTATCCAAAGCAGGTGCTATTGCTCTGTCAGATGACGGCAGACCCGTAGAAAATACAAAATTCATGGCACAGGCAATGATAAAAGCTCCCGAAAACCATATGTGTGTGGTAGCACATTGTGAGGACTTATATCTTGCTGACGGTGGAAAAATCAATGAGGGAGAGGTCAGCCGAAAATTAGGGATAAAAGGTATTCCAAAGTCCGCTGAAGATACAGGCACTGCCAGAGAAATTGCTCTTGCTGCTGCGTATAATGTACCAATCCACATATGTCATGTCAGTACAAAAACATCCGTAGCTTTAATCAAAGATGCAAAAGCAAGAAGTGTCAAAGTAACAGCGGAAACAGCACCTCATTATTTTTCGCTTACCGAACAATCCTTACTTACCAAAGATGCCGATTTCCGAATGAATCCTCCTTTGCGGTGTGATGAAGATGTCAAAGCTATTATACAAGGCTTATGTGATGGTACATTAGACGCTATTGCCACAGACCATGCACCGCACACACCACAGGAAAAATCTGACTTTGAAAAAGCTCCTAACGGGTCTGTTGGTATGGAAACATCACTTTCTGTCGCTCTGACTTACCTTGTCGATAAAGGTTATCTGACCTTATCTCAACTGATAGAAAAAATGTCACTCAACCCTGCCAGAATTCTTAATATACCGGCAGGTACACTTTCTATCGGTGCAAATGCAGATATCGTCATTTTTGACCCCAATGAAATTTATACCGTAGATGTCAATAAGTTGCATGGAAAGTCGAAAAATACACCGTTCAAAAATATGACACTCAAAGGAAAAGTAAAATATACACTTCTTGATGGCAATATTGTTTATCAGTCAGAATAAAAAGATAAGCAAAATAATCAAACTGACTCAAAATTTGCGAAAGCAAATTTTCTTAAAAGTTTTTGTCCACTTTTTTCAAAAAGTGGTGGGGTTAAGGGGCAAAGCCCCTTAGCAGGATTTTCAAGGGTGCAACCCTTGAAACAGAATTTTTAAGGGCGGTAGCCCTTAAACTTGAGGAGGCTTTTTTTATGTCGCTTGACAGATTGATTGAAAAAATTGTTGAAAAACAAAATCCCACAGTTGCAGGATTAGACCCAAAACTTGCTTACATTCCTGAATTTATTAAAAATGAAGCGTTTGCTCAGTACGGAAAAACACTGGAGGGGGCAGCGGAATCTTTATTGGTATATAACAAAGCACTCATTGACGCATTATATGATATCGTTCCTGCTGTCAAACCGCAGATGGCTTATTATGAAATGTACGGCTGGCAAGGAGTAAAGGCTTTCTATGAAACAGTAGCCTATGCAAAATCCAAAGGAATGTTTGT
>CACYDZ010000247.1 GCA_902773265.1 uncultured Ruminococcus sp. | reverse complement strand
TTTTTGTCAACTTTTTTCAAAAAGTTGGCAGGGTTAAGGGGCGGCAGCCCCTTAGCAGGATTTTAAAGGGCGGCAGCCCTTTAACTCCCCGAGAAAAAACAAAATCTGCGTCAGCAGATTTTGACAATATAAACTCACAGTATTTTATTCAGGAGCGGTGAAAAAGATGATTATGGATTATTTTCTGAAAGTAAGCGAACAGGTATCCGTGCTGTTCATTCTGATAGGAATAGGTTATCTTTGCGGAAAAGTGGGATTTATTGATAAACATACCACAAAAAAAATAACCGATATTGTTTTATATGTGGTCACACCATGTGTCATTATTCATGCTTATCAGATGGAATATCAGCCGTCCATACTGGTAAATCTGGGAATTACTGCATTATGTGCAATCGGTGTACATTTATTATCAATGGTGATTGTTAAAATTGTTTTCCGCAAAATGCCCGATAACAAAAAAGAGGTATTGAAATTTGGCAGCATATTCTCAAACTGTGGTTTCATGTCGTTTCCGTTGCAACAGGCCATTCTGGGAAAAGAGGGAATTTTATACGGTGCAGCATTTGTAGGGGTATTCAATCTTTTTGTATGGAGTTACGGTGTAGTTTGTATGAGTGGAGAGCGTAAGAATTTTTCGGTGAAAAAAATTATGTTCAATCCCGGAATATTGGGGGTATTTATTGCCCTGCTGTTATTTTTATTTTCGGTAAAGCTGCCAATGGTTATTGCCTCTCCTGTGGAATATCTTGCCAACCTCAATACACCTTTACCTATGCTGATTATCGGATACTATCTTTCTCAGGCAAAACTGACAGACGCTCTGAAAGATAAATATGCGTGGTCAGGTACGGTTATCAGGTTGATTGTTATTCCAATGATAAGTATTGGCATAATGATTTTACTCCATATTAAAGGTATTACACTGATTACTTTAGCGATTTCGGTTTCGGCTCCTGTTGCGGCAACAACAACCATGTTTGCGACAAAATTTGATAAGAATACTGCATTATCCGTCAATCTGGTATCCTTATCGACTGTATTATCTATCATTACGATGTCATGTATTGTTGCCGTGTCGCAGATTTTTGCCTGAAAAATTTCTGACCGAGCGGTTGAAACGCAAATGATTTTGGATTTGAATTTGTAACTGCCTCAAGGGCTTCACCCATTAAAATCTCGCAAGGAACTGTCACCTCAAAATTTTTATGAGCGATTTTTCCCCTATAAGATAGGCTATACCTTTAACTTTTTAGAAAAAAGTTGCCAAAAACTTTCTGTTATCATAACCATAGGTTGTTAATTACCAATTACGCATTTCAGAAAATCATTTCAACTGCTCAGATAAAAAATTTTTGTCTATTTATTCCATAATCACCATATGTTTCTTGTTGATTATATCTTCCTAATCGTTATTTCATTTTGGCAATATTTATGGTATAATATTGAACAATGAATTTTTATTTTTCAGGAGCAATGAATTAAGATATGAGTAATATAAAAGTTTCCGTCATCATTCCTTACATGGAAGAGAATAACAAAATAGTGGACACGCTTTCTTCTTTATGCCAACAGAAAAATTTTGATTCTACAAAAATACAGGTGCTGATTATTGATACCACCGAAAATACCAGCAGTCAGCAATCCACAGGAGATTTATCCATCTGTAAAATTGTCAGCACGAAATCTGTCAGTAATGAAGCAGAACTGTGTAATTTTGCCATGCAATACATAGAGGGAAAATACACAACAGTATGTCGTTGCGGAGATATTTTCAGCGAGAAATATTTTTATAAATGTCTGAAAGCGTTTGAAGAATATGAAAATGTACCGTGCGTCAGTGTAAGAAGATTTTGTATCAACCCTGTTTTCAAAGAAAAAAAAGCCAACCGACTGAACCGTGACAAGAATTTCAACAATACTCCGATTGCTTTGGAAGATAAACCGAACTTTGTCAATACCGAAGTTTGTGGAGTGATGTTCAGGACAGAACTTTTCAAACAGTACCGTTTCAATACAGAATTGAAATATGAGTATTTTCAGGATTTCATGCTGAGATTTCAGCTTGACTACTTGGAATCTATCGAAGTATCTGATGAAGAATACGATTACTTTATGCCTGAGGAAGATGATTTTCTGTACTTTATTCCGTCAAATGCTAAAGACTGGTATCAGCAGTCTATGGAAGAATTTTTAATTCCTCTGGCAGAATATTCCAGACAAAAATTAGGCTTTGTCGCAGAATTTTTACAGTTTTATTTGATGTTTGCTGTATCTACCCGTTTTCTTGCCAATATGAACAACCGCAACAAAAGAAATATGAACGAACAGGAACTTTCCGCCTTTCTTGCATCAGCGAGAAAGGTATTACAGTATGTAGATAATAACTATGTACTGAATAAAAACAAACTGAAATCTTTTGATTACAGTGAAGAAGCGGCAGAAATGTTCTATATGCTGAAATATGATATCACCTTTGATGATATGCCCGTTGTAAATGTCGAGGGCAAAAATGAGGTATATCTTAATTGTAACAATGTGTTTATTGCCCGACTGACCGACCAGAGAGTAGGTATGCACATTATTGATTACCGAAACGGTAATCTGATTATTGACGGCTCTTTCCGACGGGTATTTGATTTGCGTGAGATTGAATTTTTTGTCAAATTCAACGATAAGAAAATAAAACTTGTCAACAACGACCGCTATTCTCTGACCAAATATTTCGG
This sequence comes from uncultured Ruminococcus sp., assembly GCA_902773265.1. Lineage (GTDB taxonomy): Bacteria > Bacillota > Clostridia > Oscillospirales > Acutalibacteraceae > CAG-964. Next base: position 636 of record CACYDZ010000247.1, on the reverse strand, counting down.
AATAAGTACCTACAAGAAATTCACCTTTCATCTGGAATTGCCTCTCGATTACAGTAAACCCCGACAGACAGTAGAATTTTTTGCCCGATACCGTTATACGGTCATTCCGCTGAAACTTTCCTTTTTGCATCACTGGGCAAAATTTACCCTGTCACCGTCTTATTCCTACTGGCGGTTCAACCGCTATATTGCCCATATCGAACAAAGTAAAATTATTGCCATTCAACATTCGTCCGCTATAAAGACGCTCAAAAGTGAACTGCATTTCTTACCCCGTGTTTTCAAACAGAGCAAGCGTTCATTTATAACGAGAATAGAATACTGGCTGACAAGACCTTTCTTCAAAAACAAAAAAATCTGGCTGATGTACGATAAACTCTACAAAGGCGGTGACAGCTGTGAATATCTTTACCGCTACTGTGCCGATAAGAAAGACGGTATTTCACGCTACTACATCATTGATAAAAATACTTCCGATTATAAAAAGCTCAAAGCTGACGGTCTGAAACCTGTTAAAAATCATTCTTTCAAACATAAAATGCTTTTCCTCAATACGGATATTGCTTTGATTACCAATTCTAATGTTTTTCCGTTCAACGGCTACAGCATGGACAGGTCAAGATTTATCAGAGGATT
>CACYDZ010000246.1 GCA_902773265.1 uncultured Ruminococcus sp. | reverse complement strand
TAAAAATCCCACAAGGGGACTTTGTCCCCTTGACCCCTACCACTTTTGAAAAAGTGGACAAAACTTTTAATTGTCATAGCTGAAAGTTGGATAAACAATCCGAACGCAGTGAGACTTGAAAGTTCTTTTGCCTACTTTTTTTCAAAAAAAGTAGGTTTGAAAAAGTGAGCGGGATTTTTAAGGGCAGCAATCCTTAAACAGACAATTCTTAAACTACAGAAAGGTTGTGAAAAATATGTTTGTGGATAAAGCAAAAATATTCATCAAAGCAGGCGATGGGGGAGACGGTGCAGTATCGTTTCACCGTGAAAAATATGTCGCCGCAGGAGGACCTGACGGTGGAGATGGCGGTAGAGGAGGCAGTATTTGTTTTCTTGCTGATGACAACCTTTCTACCCTTGCCGATTTCCGCTACAAACGGAAATATATTGCCCCTAAAGGAGAAAATGGTAAATCCAGACGCAGTTCGGGGAAAAATGCCGAAAATCTCATTATCAGGGTTCCTCGTGGCACACTCGTCAAAGATTGTGAAACAGGAAGATTATTGGCAGATGTTTCAGGGAATGAACCTGTGACTGTTGCCAAAGGTGGTAACGGCGGTTGGGGAAATATCCATTTCGCCACACCTACCCGACAAGTTCCACGCTTTGCCAAACCCGGTATGCCCGGCGAAGAATATGAGGTCACTCTTGAACTCAAACTTCTGGCAGATGTTGGTCTTGTGGGTTTTCCGAATGTCGGCAAAAGTACACTGGTTTCTGTTGTCAGTCAGGCAAAGCCGGTTATCGCCAATTATCATTTTACAACGATTACGCCTGTATTGGGTGTTGTCAGTATGGGGGAGGGTAATTCCTTTGTTATGGCAGATATTCCCGGTCTTGTGGAGGGAGCATGGGAAGGTACGGGGCTTGGACATCAGTTTCTGCGTCATGTGGAAAGATGCCGTATGCTGGTTCATGTGGTTGATGTTTCGGGCAGTGAAGCCCGAAATCCCAAAGAAGATTTTGCGGTTATCAACCGTGAACTGGAAAAATTCAATCCCGAACTGGCAAAGCGTCCTATGATAGTAGCAGGGAACAAATGTGATTTGGCGACTGATGAACAGATAGAGGATTTTAAGACCTTTGTTGAAGAACAGGGATATGAATTTTTCCCGATAATGGCACCCATCAATGAGGGGGTCGACAGACTGCTCAATAAAATTCTGGAAATGCTCAGCAAACTCCCTCCCATCACCCGCTATGAAGCTGACCCTGTTCCCATCGTGCAGGCAGAAAAGATAGACAAAAATCAGGTAAAAATCACTAAGCATGATAATATTTATTTTGTGGAAGCAAAATGGCTTTTCAATATCATGAAATCTATCAACTTTGATGATTATGAATCTTTACAATATTTCCAGAGAGTACTCATTAACGGCGGTGTCATTGACGCATTGCGTGAGGCAGGAATTAATGAGGGGGATACGGTATCTATTTATGACCTTGAATTTGACTTCGTTGAATAATGATACACTGTTGTCGAAAGAAACAGATTTACGGCAGATTTCACCGCTGACGCTTTCTTTTATCGGCGACAGTGTATATGACCTGATGATAAGGGAATATATTATTTCTCTGGGCAACAGACCCGTAGGACAGCTCAATAACAGAAAAGTCCGTCTTGTCAACTGTAGATTTCAGGCAGAATGTTTTTCTGTACTGGAATCTCATCTCACGCCTGAAGAGATGACCGTCTATAAGCGTGGCAGAAACGCTGAAGTACATTCTACGCCAAAACACGCCGAAAAACTTGACTATCACAAAGCTACAGGTATAGAAGCATTGTTCGGTTATCTTTATTTAAAAAAAGATATTTCCCGTCTGCGAGAACTGTTTGGCATGATACAATCCAAAATTGACAAAAGTATTTAAGAACTTTTTTTAATCGTGCAAATCCCCAACATTGATGTCCTCCGTCAAAATAATCGTCCCAAGTTGAGTAATCCGGGTACTGTGAACGCAGTTGATTTAATCTGCTGTCAAATTCCGATTGATTAATTGCACCTGCAGGCACTACATAAACCATAAGCACAGCAATAACTATTAGAACAGATATAATTTTCTTTGTAACTTTCGCTTTTTTAGTCATACACTATTTCTCCTTTGTGTCAAATTTAAAAGTTTGTCAGAACGAATAATTGATAACCATTTCACTTCCTAATAATAAGAAATTTTGTTGTCACCTCTTTTCTATAATAAAGCACAAAAGCGTACCCTACAGGACACAAGTATCCTATAAAGTATGCTTTTATATTTGTGAAAATGTTTTTATAAAATGATGCAGTTATACTTTGTTTACTTATGAAAATACGCCTTATCAACATAACCCCGTCAACCTCTTTTTGAAAAAATAAATACATTTTTGGGTTGAAAAATACCATTACACTTGTTTACATTATAGCATTTGAGAATAAAAAAACAAGCGTTTATTTGTAGAAAAAACTGTTGTATATTTGTGTAATTTGTCGTTGCGAATATTCTTTCTTGTTATTTTGAGGAGAGTAAGCAACGAGAAATCTTAAATACTTCGTTCAAAATGCCAAATGTTTGTAAAATTTCGTAAATTTGCTGATTTGTAATATGCAAGTGCATTTCCCAAATAACAAACTTCCCTGTCAGACCTTTCAGGGTCTGGCAAGGAAGTTTGTCTGTTTGATTGGAACGATTTTAT
>CACYDZ010000245.1 GCA_902773265.1 uncultured Ruminococcus sp. | reverse complement strand
GGAAAATTCTGATTGGCAACAATTCCGCCTACTTTCGCCGCCGCCAGAAAAATATATTCGGGTCTTTCTTCGGCAAAAAAACTTTCTGTCGCCTCCTGACGGCATAAGTCCAGTTCATCATGACAGCGTGTAATAATATTGGTATAGCCTTGTCTTTTCAGTTCACGCACAATCGCTGAACCCACCATGCCTCTATGCCCTGCTACATAAATTCTTGCATCTGCTTTCATCATAATGGTCTTCTTCCCTCACAAAGATAATGCTGTTTTTCTTCTTTGGCAATGATTCTGTCATGTGTTGCCATTATGCGTACCAGCTCTTCATAACTTGTCTTTTTCGGATTCCAGCCTAGCAGTTTCATGGCTTTGGTCGGGTCGCCTAACAGGTTATCTACTTCTGTCGGTCTGTACCACTTCGGATTGATATGTACAAGTATTTTTCCTGTCTGTTGGTCGTAACCTTTCTCCTCAACGCCTCTCCCTTTCCAACAAAGCGTAATTCCGTTTAAAGCAAATACTCTTTCGGTAAACTCTCTTACGCTGTGCTGTTCTCCTGTGGCAATCACAAAATCTTCGGCATTACAGTAATTCAACATGAGCCACATACATTCCACATAATCTTTGGCATATCCCCAGTCACGCAGACTGTCTATGTTGCCCAACTCAAGATAATCCTGCAGTCCTTCCGCAATCCGTCCCACTGCACGAGTGATTTTTCTGGTAACAAATTTTTCTCCCCGTCTTTCGGATTCGTGGTTGAATAAGATACCGTTGACCGCAAACATTCCATAGGCTTCACGATATTCTTTGACTATCCAGAAAGCATACTGTTTGGCTATCGCATAGGGACTGTAAGGGTGAAACGGTGTGGTTTCATTTTGCGGAATCTCTTCTGCTTTGCCGAACAGTTCAGATGTAGAAGCCTGATAAATTCTTGTCTTATTTGTCAGCCCCAGAATACGAACCGTTTCCAGTATCCGCAGTGTCCCTATAGCGTTGATTTCACTGACATATTCGGGTGTGTCAAATGATAACTGTACCTGACTTTGTGCGGCAAGATTATAAATTTCATCAGGCTGAATGGCAGCGACAATTCGGATTAAGGACAATGTATCAGACAAGTCACCGTGGTGGAGAGTAATGCGATGATGGAGAATAAGATGATTTATTCTGTCAGTGTGGGAAACAGAAACATTACGGATAATTCCATGTACTTCGTATCCCTTTGCCAACAGAAATTCCGCAAGATAAGAACCGTCCTGTCCCGTAATACCCGTAATTAATGCTTTTTTCATCGCAATCCTCCATACGCTTTCTTTATGTCTTGTATCAATATCTGACTGTCAGTTTATTATATAACTTTTTGTTTATTCTGTCAATTTTTTCATCTTTTTTGTTTTCCAGAAAATTTACAGAAACTATTGCAAATCATCAACCAATAGATTAAAATTGATTTAATAGTACCGCATTGGTACTTATTTCAAATAAAGGAGAGGTCTGTCAATGAAAATTCTGAAAAAAGGCTTGTCATGTATTATGATAGCTCTGCTACTGCAAAGTTCGATGGTTGTAGTGTCGGCTGCGGAAACACCACAAGTAACTGTCAATGCACAAGCAAAAGAAATATCAAAAGCAACAGATACTTACACCTATGGGGACTTTACCTATACCGTAGAAAATAATACCGTTACAATAAAAAAATATAACGGTACAGCTGCTGCCGTTGTTATTCCTGATATCATTGATGGTAAAAGTGTTGTGGCTATCGGTGACAGTGCTTTCAGCAATAACCGTTCTGTCACTTCCGTTACTATTCCTGATACGGTAATCTCTATCGGACAATGGGCTTTTATGTATTGCTATAATTTATCCGAAGTTACATTGCCAAATCATCTGCAAACGATTAACAGCAGTGCGTTCGGCTATTGTAACAGTATCACTTCCATTACTTTACCCTCCTCGCTGACCACGATAGGCACATCTGCGTTTGCCGGCTGTTCAGGTCTGACAAGTATCAATATTCCTGACAGCATTACTGCCATTGAAAATAATACATTCCGCTATTGCAGTAAACTTGCTTCGGTCAGCTTACCAAATCATCTTTTGAAAATCGGTGGCTATGCGTTTCAGAACTGTAAACTTCTGAACAATGTCACTATCCCGAACACAGTCACTGAAATCGGTATAGCCGCTTTCAGTGACTGTGAAAAATTAACATCTATCGCTATTCCCGATTCCGTTACTACATTGGATTCCTATGTTTTCCATAACTGTATTGCCCTGAAGAATGTTACACTGCCTAATACTATCAGTATTATCGGAGAAGCCTTATTCCGAAACTGTAAGGCTCTGGAACAGATTTCCATTCCCACAAATATTACCAACATCGGAAATTATGCTTTCGCTGACTGTATCAATCTGAAAGGAATTTCGCTTTCTGAAAACATCAATCTGATAGGTTCTTATGCCTTTTTAAACTGCACTTCGTTCACACAGGTAACTTTACCCGGTAAAATTACCAGAGTTCCCAGCGGAATTTTCAGCGGTTGTACATCACTTACTAAAGTGAATTTCAATGGACAAATTACCGAAATCGGCGACCATGCTTTCTATGGCTGTACGGCAATGACTTCATTCACTATTCCGTCAACCGTAACCAATATCAAAACCTATGCCTTTGCGTATTCGGGACTGAACAGCCTCACTATTCCCAATACCGTAACTTCTGTAGGCGGTAATATTCTGGAACACTGCAATAATATCACCTCTTTTACTGTTCCCTCTACATGGGATACCATTCCCGGTTTCTTCTTTTCAAACTGTACAAACCTGCAACAAGTCATTATTCCTGACGGCGTTAAAACCATCAGTTCAGCTGTATTTTTTAACTGTACCGCTCTTGTCAATGTCAATATTCCCGAAAGTGTGACGGCAATACAAAGCTCTGCTTTTTCCGGCTGTTCCGCTCTGACCGGATTAGTTCTTCCCTCCGGAATTACAGAAATAACCGGCAGTCTCCTGAGTAACTGCACCAGCCTGACATCGGTAAATATTCCTGATGGGGTTACCAAAATTTATGCTAATGCCTTTAACGGCTGTTCATCGTTGAAAACAATCCATATTCCTAATACAGTTACCAGTATAAATGATAATGCTTTCACTAAGTCAGGTCTGACTTCTGTGACTATTCCGAATAGTGTGACCTCTATCGGAAATTATCTGTTTG
>CACYDZ010000244.1 GCA_902773265.1 uncultured Ruminococcus sp. | reverse complement strand
GTGTTTTCTTCCTGTGCCTTTTCGGCAATCGCCTCCAACGCCTCTTTTTCAAACTCAAGGGTCACATGGTCAAGCTCGAAAATGTTCTTATACTGCCTGACAAGTGAGTTTTTCGGTTCGGTAAGAATTTTAATAAATCCCTCTTTATCTATCGCATTGAGATGGGTAATGACAGGTAATCTGCCTATCAGTTCGGGAATAAGACCATATTTGACAAGGTCATGCGGTATGATATTCTTCATCCAGTCGGTTTCTTTGGCAAGCTGTCCTTTGGATTTGACATCAGCTCCGAAACCTATGGATGAACTGGATATCCGCTTTTCCATCGTCTTTTCCAGACCGTCAAAAGCTCCTCCACAAATAAAGAGAATATCTTTTGTGTTGATAGGAATACATTCCTGCTGAGGGTGTTTTCTGCCTCCCTGCGGGGGGACATTCGCTACTGTTCCCTCAAGAATTTTGAGTAAAGCCTGCTGTACTCCCTCTCCGCTGACATCTCGTGTGATAGAAGGATTTTCCGATTTTCGGGAAATCTTGTCAATTTCGTCAATGTAGATAATACCCTGTTCGGCACTTTTGACATCAAAATCCGCTGCCTGTATCAGCCGCAACAGAATGTTTTCGACATCTTCACCTACATAGCCTGCCTGTGTGAGTGTGGTTGCGTCTGCAATGGCAAACGGTACATTGAGTATCTTTGCCAGCGTCTGGGCTAAAAAGGTCTTTCCTGTGCCTGTGGGTCCGACCATCAATACATTGCTTTTGACAAAATCCTTGTCTGTACCTTTATTGTGTTTTATTCTTTTATAGTGGTTGTATACGGCTACACAAAGTGTCTTTTTGGCTTCGTCCTGTCCGACAACATATTCATCAAGTCTGGCTTTTATCTGTTCGGGCTTGAGTAAATCCTCGTCCTTACTGAAATAGTCCTTGAAATCCATATCATCAAAAGTATCACCCAATATCTCCTGACACTGCCTGACACATTCTTCACAGATAAATACACCGTTACCCTCGATAATTCGTCCTACCTGACTTTGTGTACGGTTGCAAAACGAACAGCGTACCGTTTTTTTCTCCCCTTTGCCTGCCATATTACAACTCCTTTCCTGCTGATAATTCTGCCTGCGGTAATTCCATCTGATTATCTTTGCATTACCTTATCAATCAGACCGTATTCGCAAGCCTCCTGTGCCGACATGAAATTATCTCTGTCAGTATCTTTTTCGATAACCTCTATCGGCTGACCTGTGTTGGCGGATAAAATACCGTTCAGTCTGCTCTTGATTCTGTCGATGTAGTTGGCGTGTATCATGATATCGGACGCCTGTCCCTGAAATCCGCCTAAAGGCTGATGTATCATAATATCGGCATTCGGTAATGCGTAACGCTTTCCCTTTGTTCCTGATGACAACAAAAATGCTCCCATACTTGCCGCCATACCCATACATATTGTAGATACATCACATTTGATATACTGCATGGTATCGTAAATCGACATTCCTGCTGTGACTGAACCGCCCGGACTGTTGATATACAGGGAAATATCCTTTGTCGGGTCCTGACTTTCCAGATACAAAAGCTGTGCTACGACAATGCTTGCGGAAGCGTCATTGACTTCTCCTGTCAGCATGACAATTCTTTCTCCCAAAAGACGGGAGAATATATCGTATGAACGCTCTCCTCTGCTTGTCTGTTCGATGACATAAGGTACAAGATTGCTGTTAATGATTTCCATTTGTAACCATTCCTTTCCAAAATACATGATATTCTGTAAGTCCCCGAAACTTCTTTACGATTACCTCTATAATCATAGACAAAATACAATGTAATTATTCACCAAGTACAGATTATGATTTAACGGCACTTTCCTTGACAAATTTCATCGCTTTATCTACGGCAATATCCTGTTTGAGATTTTCTGCCGCAATAATTTCTTTTGCTTTGTCAACTTCCACTTTGTAATTTTCTGCCAGTCTTTCATATTCCGCATTGAGTTCTTCTTCACTGACTTCGTAAAAACCTTTTTCCTCTGCAATCTTCTCTAAAGCCAGTCTTAATTTTACTCTCTTTTCTGCCTGCGGTCTGTAATTTTCCAGGACATTTTCTCTGGTCATGCCGAAATACTTGAGGTAACCGTCCAAATCCATTCCCTGTGAACGCAGACGCATATCAAAATCACGCAGCATATTGTTGGCTTGTTCCTCATACATGACTTCGGGAATTTCTGCCTGCAACAAATCACAAAGTTTGTCCACAAGCTGATTTTCCATATCGCTGTCTGCTTCTTTCTGCAATCTTTCGGCAATTTCTGACTTGAGTTCTTCTTTATATTCGTCAAGTGTTTCCTTATCGCTGACATCTTTGACAAATTCATCGTCAACTTCAGGAAGTTCTTTGGCTTTGATTTCATGTAATGTGATTTTGAACTCGCTTGCTTTACCTTTGAGTTCTTCTGCCTGATAATCTTCAGGGAAAGTCACATCAATGGTAAATTCTTCGCCTGTATTGTGACCTTCGATTTTTTCTTCAAATCCCGGTATAAACTGTCCGCTGCCTAATGTCAGATTGAAGTTTTCTGCCTTACCGCCGTCAAATGCTGCACCGTCAACAAATCCCTCAAAGTCGATAACCACTGTATCTCCGTTCTGTGCGGGTCTGTCCTCAACAGTGATAGTTCTGCTGTTTCTGTCTCTTACCTTTTCGATTTCTTCGTTAATCATTTCTTCGGTGACTTCGGTGGGTTTCATGACAACAGCAATACCTTCATAGTCACTGATAGCTACTTCTTCAGGCTTGACAAATACAACAGCTTTAAATCTCAGACCGTCTTTGCCGACTTCTTCCACTTCTACACTGTCAACTCCGACAACATTCAATCCGGCTTCTTCAACAGCTTCACCAAGTGCTGACGGATAAAGGTTCTTGATAGCGTCATCATAAAAAACTTCTGTACCGTACATTTTTTCTATAATGGCTCTTGGTGCTTTTCCTTTACGGAAACCGGGAATGTTAATTTTCTTTACTTCTTTGCGGTAAACTTTGTTGACTTCGTCGTTGAATACTTTCCCCTCAATCTCCACAACGACTTCGTATTTGTTGGTATCCGCTTTATTGGTAGATTTCAAACTCATTTTTGTTTCCTCCTGAAATATGCTAAGTGTTTTTCATTATAACATAACAAATATTTTTTTTCCATAGCTAATTATGAAAATTTTGTAAAATTATGCGTGTTTTCTCACAGAAATTCTCTTTCCCACTTAAGATAATCTTACCTTAAGCAGTGACAACTAAAAGTTTTTTGTCCACTTTTTTTCAAAAAAGTGGTGGGGTCAAGGGGCAAAGCCCCTTGTGGGATTTTAAAGGGCAAAGCCCTTTAATCGGCTAAAATCTCAAACAAAATCTGCGTACGCAGATTTTGTCGATAACATCACCGTTTATCGGACAAGTTTCGGAATAAACTGAAGATAGTCCCCCGAAATAAGGTGAAAATTTATTCCCTCAAATTCTCCTGTCACCGCTTTTCGGAATATCTGTCTGCCATGAAGATGTCCGTAATAACAACGGTCAATGTGATATTCCTTGAGAACATTCAGAATTTCGTCACAACGCTGATTGCCATATACCGGCGGATAATGTAAAACCACAAGCGGAATTTTACCCGTTTTAAGTGCTTCGTTGAGGGAAGTACGCAATCTGCCAACCTCTCGGTTAAGCACTTTTTTATCCGCATCGTTTTCAGCATCATAAAACCAGCCTCTTGTTCCGCACACGGCATAATCTTCTACCGCTTTGGCACTGTTGAAAATAATTTCCAGTGTATCAAAATGATTTTCCTGAAAATAAGTTTCCATTTTTTTGCGGGTTTCCCACCAGTAATCGTGATTGCCCTTTATCAGCAACTTTTTTCCCGGCAAGCTGTTGATAAAGGAAAAATCCTGATAGGTTTCCTGTAACTTCATCGCCCACGAAATATCTCCTGCAATAACAACTGTGTCGGTATCTTTAACCAGTGAACGCCAATTCTGTTCGATTTTCTTTTCGTAATCGTCCCAACCGCTGAAAATATTCATCGGCTTGTCTGTACCGAAAGATAAATGTAAGTCCCCAATCACAAAAATTGACATTTATTCTACTCCCAGTACCCCAAGTACATATTCGGGCATATCTTTTACGGCGGTAACTTTGTCAAAACGAACCTTCTTGTTTTTAAGCTGAGCAAGCGGTTGTGGAACTGCTACACCTGTTACTTCATACATCCGGTCTACCATATCAAATTCGCTTTCGCAAAGACTTTCTTCAGGAATAATACTGCCAAGTACACTCTTTGAAAATTTATAGGGACTTGCTGTTGAGGCAAGAATGACGGGTGTTCTATCACCTGTCTGCATAACATACTGTTCATAGACATTCACCGCAACGGCTGTATGGGTATCGGATAAATACTTCGACTGTTCATACAGAGCTTTGATGGTATCTTTGGTGGATTGTTCGTCACAATAACCCCCAAAGAATTTCTCTGTCAGTTTTGCCTTGATATCTTCGTCAACTTCATATGCTCCGTCTGTTTTCAGGGCTGTCATATAGGATTTGACCTTTTTGTCATCACCGTCTGCAAAAATATACAACATTCTTTCCAGATTGCTCGATACAAGAATATCCATTGACGGGGAAATCGTGGTATAGAATGTCCGGTTCTTGTTGTAAATACCTGTTTTGATGAAATCGGTAAGCACATTGTTGGCATTGGATGCACAAATAAATTTCTTTATCGGCAATCCCATAAGCATAGCATAATAGGACGCTAAAATATTGCCGAAATTACCTGTGGGTACAACTACATTGATTTCGTCACCCAACACAATTCTTCCACTGTTTACAAGGTCACAATAAGCAGAGATATAATAGACAATCTGCGGTAACAGTCTGCCCCAGTTGATGGAATTGGCACTGGAAAAAAGTTTATTGTTTGCCTGTAATTTTTCTTTTACTGACGGTGTGGTGAAAATTTTCTTGACACCCGTCTGTGCATCATCAAAGTTACCCTCTATTGCACAAACATCAACATTACTGCCTTCCTGTGTTGCCATCTGACATTTCTGCATAGGACTGACACCGTTCTGTGGATAGAATACGATGATTTTTGTTCCCTCTACATCTTTGAAACCCTCTAAGGCGGCTTTTCCCGTATCGCCTGATGTCGCTACCAGAATGACCGCTTCTTTGCCTTTATATTTCTTGGCAAGAGATTTGGTCAGGAAATATGGTAATATCTGCAACGCCATATCTTTGAAAGCTGATGTAGGTCCATGCCACAACTCTAAAATGTTCATATCGACACCGTTCAGCTTTGTGCTGACTATCGGTGTTGGATTATCGCTGCCGAATTTTTCTTCGGTGTAGGCATTGTCCACACAATCTGCCACTTCTTCAGCGGTGAAGTCGGTAAGATAATCCCCTATGATTTTTTTGGCTCTCTCTCTGTAATCCATACTCAACATCGCCTGAAAATCAGCTTTGCTGTACTGCGGAATTTCCTGCGGTACAAATAATCCGCCGTCCTCAGCTATTCCCTGCGATATTGCCTGTGCTGATGATACAACATTATTTTTGTCTGTCGTGCTGTTATAATTCATAAATCTGCACCCCTTACCATTTAGTCTGCCCTATACTATATAACAAACTGGCTGAATTGTCAAATATTGCATGAGTTTTTAAGAAAAAATAATCTGTCAAAATTTGCGTACGCAAATTTTGTTTGAATCTGGATGAGTTTAAGGGCTTCGCCCTTAAAAATCCCACAAGGGGCTTTGCCCCTTGACCCCACAAGCCTTTGAAAAGGCTTGACCGAAACTTTT
>CACYDZ010000243.1 GCA_902773265.1 uncultured Ruminococcus sp. | reverse complement strand
GAGTTTAAGGGCTTTGCCCTTAAAAATCCCACAAGGGGCTTTGCCCCTTGACCCCACGAACTTTTTGAAAAAAGTTCGACAAAAACTTTTAATTGCGTAAACTTACGGTTGTTATTGATTTTAAAAAATTATTTACACCGTACAGCTTGAAAAAATTTTAAAGGATAACAGATGATATACTATGAAAACAGAAAAGCAGATTACAGGAGATATCGGAGAAAATCTGACTTGTCGGTATCTGGAAGAAAACGGCTATCAGATTGTGGAAAGAAATTATCGTTGTCGTTACGGAGAGATTGATATTATTGCGGTAAAGGATAAGGTAACGGCATTTGTGGAAGTCAAAACAAGACACCTGAACCCGAAAATCCGACCTTGTCTTGATGTGAACAAAAGCAAGCAGACCAAAATCATGCGAACAGCTTATGTGTATCTGAAAGAAAATCAGTTGAAAACTTATATGAGATTTGATATCAGCGAAGTTTATTTAAAGCCGAATGTCAGAGAATTACATCACATTCATTACCTCAAAAACGCTTTTTACAGGGAGAACACTTATGAAAATCTTTGATTTACACTGCGATACGCTTTTCAAGGCAAATGAAACCAACCAATCTATTATCAGAAATGATTTTGAATTTTCTTTGGAAAAAGCAAAACAATATGATAATTATACACAAGTTATGGCGATATGGATACCTGACGAATACCGTGATGAGAAAGCCTTTGCATTGGCAGAAAACTGTTACACACACTTACAGAGAGAATTACAACAGCAAGATGTTTTTCAGAAATACAACAGTTATACGCTTAAAAAAAATAATTATACTGTTATTCTGTCTGTTGAGGGTGGTGCGGTACTTGGGGGAGATATCCGGAAAGTAAAGCGATTGAAAGAAATGGGTGTTCGTTTTCTCACCCTGACATGGAACGGGCGTAATGAAATCGGTGACGGTATTTTGTGCGACAACCCCGGAGGACTGACGGATTTCGGCAAAAAACTTATTCCCGAACTGGAAAAACATCAGATTGTTGTTGATGTTTCCCATGCCAGTGAACCGCTTTTCTATGATGTGGTTCAGTACAGTCAGAAACCGTTTGTTGCTACCCATTCCAATTCCCGAAAGTATTGTCAGCACAAACGCAACCTCACAGATGAACAATTTCAGATAATCTGTCAGCGTGGCGGAATAGTCGGACTGAATTTCCACAGATATTTCATTACCGACAACGGCAAAGCAACATTTTCTGATTTACAAAATCATCTTGAACATTTTTTATCACTTGGCGGAGAAAATCATGTCAGCTTAGGCAGTGATTTCGATGGTGCCGAAATGCCCGACTGTATCAAGGGTGCAGAAAGTATTCAAAAATTTTATGATTATCTGTTATCGCAGAACTATAAGGAAACTCTTTTACAAAAAATATTTTATGATAATGCAGATAATTTCCTGAAAAAATATGATAAAGAAAGTACGGCGTAATGATGGATTATACAGAAGAACAAATCGTAAGAATCGCTAAAAGAGAAAATAATAATAAACGAAAATATCTTGTCGTGAACGCCTTACAAGGCAAGCATATTCCTGTAAGCGGAAAGGAATCACTTGATATGTTTATTACTCTGGCCAAAAAAATTGAGAAAATCTGCGTGAAAGGCGAAAAACTGCTGCTGATTGGTTTTTGTGAAACAGCCACAGCAATCGGGTCAGCACTGGCGATACACCTGAGAACTTTCTATATGCAGACTACAAGGGAAACTGTCGAAGATGTAGAATATCTCTACTTTTCAGAAGAACACAGTCACGCTACAGAACAGAAACTGGTAGAAGAAGATATCCGTAATTTTATCAACGATGTTGACAGAATTATCTTTGTGGAAGATGAAGTCACTACAGGCAATACCATTTTAAATATCATCAATATTCTGGAACAAAAATACAAACCAAAAGTAAAATTTTCGGTAGCGTCCATTCTTAACGGAATGGATGAAAAGTCGCTGGAAATTTATGCACAACGCAATATCACTTTACATTATCTTATCAAGACAAATCATGAAAAGTATACCGAAATCGCTGAAAAATTTTCGGGTAATGGCAGATATTATCCCTGTAATACAGAAACTCCCCAAATTTTTGTAAAAGAATATCAACTTGATGAATATATCAACGCCAGACGGATAACTTTGAGCTGGAAGTACCATATGCTTTGTCATTTATTATGGTGTACGCTGGAAGAGTGCGAAGAACTTGAACCTGTTTTCAAACAACAAAATAAAAAAATCCTTGTTCTGGGAACAGAAGAATTTATGTATCCGTCTATATATATTGCCTCTATGTTGGAAAAAAACGGCAATGAAGTAAAATGCCATTCCACAACAAGAAGTCCGATAGTGGTAAGCCTCGAAGAGGACTATCCCTTACACGAAAGATTTTCCCTTGTCAGTCTGTATGACGACAACCGCAAAACTTTTATTTATAATCTGGATAAGTATGATGAGGTACTGATTATTACAGACAGTACCAATAAAAGTCGTATGGGTATTAATTCTCTTGTCAATGCTCTTGCCGAAAAGGGGAATACAAACATCAGTCTGATAAGGTGGTGCAATTAATTTGAGAAGTTCTTATTCCGAAAAAGATGTTGTCTTATTGCTTAAAGATATTACAGGAATGGTAACACCACAATCTACCGAAGAAAGAGAAAAACTTATACAGTCCGGAAAACATTACTGTGAAATGTTGCCTATAGAATATGTACCTACTCCCAGATACATGGAGGTTTATCAGGAAGCCTTAAATCAGTTTGCCCGTCCTGTTGCCAGAGCTACGGGAATTTTATGTGCTAAAATTATGCAGAAAAAAGGTAAAAATGTCGTGATTGTATCTCTGGCAAGAGCAGGTATACCTATTGGCATTTTAATCAAACGATATATCCGATGGAAATATCAGATTGACATTCCCCATTATTCTATCTCCATCATAAGAGGAAGAGGAATTGACCACAATGCCATGAACTACTTGTTGCAACGCTATAAACCTGAAAATTTACTCTTTATTGACGGCTGGATTGGAAAAGGGGCAATCTTAACCGAATTGCAGAAAGAAATTGCCAATTATAAAGGTGTATCGTCTGCCATAGGTGTTATCGCTGACCCCGCTAATGTTACCGAACTTTGCGGAACTCACAAGGATATCTTAATTCCCAGTTCGTGCCTGAACAGTACTGTATCAGGACTTGTCAGCCGAACATTTCTGCGTGATGACATTATCGGTAAAAATGACTTTCACGGAGCAGTCTATTATGATGAACTAAAAGGAAATGACCTTTCCTATGAATTTATCCACGCTATCGAAAGTAAATTTGAACTTAACCCTGAAATGGAAAATGAAAAAATTGTTGACGGTTTTGGTATCGATGAAGTCAGGAAAATTGCTGACGATTTCAAGGTAGAGAATATCAACCTTGTCAAACCGGGTATCGGCGAAACAACAAGAGTTTTATTGCGGCGTGTACCATACATGGTTCTTATCAGCCAAAACGACAGGAATAATCCTGAACTTGCCCATATTATCCGACTTGCCGAAGAAAAAAATGTGCCTGTCACAACTTACAACTTATCCCATTACAAATGTGCCGGTATTATCAAAAAAATGGCAGATACTTAAAAGGAACTATCTTATGAATTTAATCGTAAAATATTTTGATGAACTTACTCCTCACGAACTTTACAAAATCTTACAGGCAAGGGTAAGTGTCTTTGTTGTAGAACAGAACTGTCCGTATCAGAAAATTGACGGTAAAGATTTGTACGCTTATCATATGTGGCTGGAAGAAAACGGCAAAATCAAAGCCTATCTCAGAATATTGGATAAAGGGTTTTATCATGATGAAGTTGCTGTTGGCAGGGTCATCACCACTGAAAGAGGCAAAGGTTACGGAGAAACTATTCTGCGTAAGGGTATAGAATTTGCCAGAGAAAAATATCATGCGGATAAAATCAAAATATCCGCTCAGCTTTATGCAAAAAAATTCTATGAAAAAGCAGGTTTCCGTCAAATATCCGCTGAATATTCGGAAGACGGTATACCGCATATCTATATGTTGCTTGAATTTTAAAAAATCGTTCCGGTTAAAAAAGCGAACTCCCTTTTCAGACTATAAAAGTCTGAAAAGGGAGTTCGTTCTTCAGGAAATGAGCGTACAGACTGAATGGAAAATCAATCTGCTTTTTTTACTGATAAAGTTACCTTTTCACCGTTGATATTCCACGATTTTTCAAACCCGTTGAGGTCTGTGGAAATTTCATCGGCAAGTACATCACCACATACAATATCTTTATTATTGGTCATGATAGTCGAAATTTTTTCATTGCCTGAAACACCTACAATAATATGGTCAGTGACCTCAAATCCTGCTTCTTTACGCATGGTCTGGATTTTACTGATGATTTCTCTGACAAACCCTTCTTCAATGAGTGCATCATTCAGTTTGGTGTCCAGCACAACCGTTATACCGTTATCACTGACGGTATATAAACCTTCCATCTGTTTGACATCTATCAGCAAATCTTCTTCAGTAAGCTGAATGTCACCTGTGGAAAGATGAAGTGTAAGATTGCCTGTGCTGTCAAGTTCTGCCTTAGCTTTTGCACCGTCAATATTGGTAAGCTGATTACGGATTTCTCCCAACAGTCTGCCGTATTTTGGTCCTAAAGTCTTGAGCTGAGGCTTGAATGAATAAGAAACAAATCCCTCTACATCATCTGTAAAAACAACTTCTTTGAGGTTCAGTTCTTCTTCTATGATTTTGACATAAAATTCATCAAGTACCTTTTCCGCTTTGACAAACATTCTGGAAAGTGGCTGACGGTTCTTCATTGCTGACGCATTTCTTGCCGAACGACCAAGTACCACTACTTTCAGTACTTCGTCCATGTTTTCTTCCAGAACAGTATCAACAGCACTTTCGTCAACTTCGGGGAATGTACAAAGATGAATACTCTTTGGAGCATTGCTGTCCACATTATATACCAAGTTCTGATAGATTTCTTCTGTCATGAACGGTATCATAGGAGCTGATGTTTTGGCAATCGTCACAAGTGCGGTGTAGAGTGTCATGTAAGCGTTGATTTTATCCTGTGGCATATCTGTTACCCAGAATCTTTCACGACATCTGCGTACATACCAGTTACTCATATCATCGACAAAGTCCTGCAGGACTTTTGCCGCTTCGGGAATTTTATAATTGTCAAGATATTTCTGTACAGCTTTGACCGTAGAATTGAGTTTGGATAACAACCATTTATCCATAACCGTAAGACTATCTTTATCAAGCGTATATTCTGTGGGGTTAAAATTATCTATATTCGCATACAGTACATAGAAAGCATAAGTATTCCAGAGTGTACCCATAAACTTACGCTGACCCTCAACAACGGCTTTTCCGTAAAATCTTTTCGGCAGCCATGGAGAGGAATTGGTGTAGAAATACCATCTGATAGCATCTGCACCATAAGTCTGGAGTGCATCAAACGGGTCTACTGCATTACCTTTCGATTTGGACATTTTCTGTCCGTTTTCGTCCTGAACAAGCCCAAGTACAATGACATTCTTATAAGGTGCTTTATCGAAAATCAATGTGGAAATTGCTAACAATGAATAGAACCAACCTCTTGTCTGGTCTACTGCCTCCGAAATGAAATCAGCCGGGAATTGAGATTCAAATAAATCTTTGTTTTCAAAGGGATAGTGATGTTGTGCAAACGGCATAGCTCCGCTGTCAAACCAACAGTCGATAACTTCGGGTACTCTGTGCATTTCTTTATGACAGTGAGGACATTTTATAGTTACACTGTCAATATACGGTCTGTGAAGTTCGATATCGTCAGGACAATTATGTGACATGGATTTCAGTTCTTCAATACTGCCGACAGCGTGTCGATGACCACATTCACATTCCCAGATATTCAGTGGTGTTCCCCAGTATCTGTTTCGGGAAATCCCCCAGTCCTGTACATTGTTCAGCCAGTCGCCAAATCTTCCCTTGCCAATGGATTCGGGTATCCAGTTGATGGTGTTGTTATTGGCAATGAGATGTTCTTTAACATCTGTCATTTTGATGAACCATGAATCTCTTGCATAGTAAATCAGCGGTGTGTCACATCTCCAGCAGTGCGGATAGGAGTGTTCAAACTTCGGTGCTGAAAACAGTAAACCTCTTTCATCAAGGTTTTTGAGAATTTCCTTATCAGCATCTTTACAGAACATTCCTGCCCATAAAGTTTCTTTTGTCATTTCGCCTTTTGCGTCTACAAGCTGAACCAACGGCAATCCGTATTTTCTGCCCACATTTGCATCATCTTCACCAAATGCAGGAGCAATATGTACAACACCTGTACCGTCTGTCAGAGTAACATAGTTATCGCAGACAACATAATAACATTTTTCTTTGGGTGTGACAAAATCAAATAAAGGTTCATATTCTTTATATTCCAAATCTTTGCCTTTATAGGTTTCCAGAACGGTATATTCTTCTTCAATAACTTTGTCAACCAACGCTTTTGCCATATAGTAAACCGCTGTTGCTGTCTGAATTTTGACATATTCTTCATCAGGATTGACACACAATGCTACATTGGAAGGTAATGTCCAAGGGGTTGTTGTCCATGCCAGAATGTAAGCGTTCTCACCTTTTACTTTGAATTTGGCTACCGCTGAACGCTCTTTGACATCTTTATAACCCTGTGCTACTTCGTGTGAAGAAAGCGGTGTTCCACATCTCGGACAGTACGGCACAATCTTAAAACCTTTATACAAAAGACCTCTGTCAAAGATTTTTTTCAATGCCCACCATTCTGACTCGATAAAGTTGTTGTCATAAGTAACATAAGGGTTATCCATATCTGCCCAGAAACCTACTGTGTCGGAAAAATCTTCCCACATTCCTTTGTATTTCCATACGGATTCTTTACACTT
This sequence comes from uncultured Ruminococcus sp., assembly GCA_902773265.1. Classification (GTDB taxonomy): domain Bacteria; phylum Bacillota; class Clostridia; order Oscillospirales; family Acutalibacteraceae; genus CAG-964. The sequence continues at coordinate 5,069 of CACYDZ010000243.1, read as the reverse complement.
CTTGATAAAGGGTTCAAGTCCGTATTCTTCAATCTGTTCCTTACCCTCAAGACCTAAAAGTTTTTCAACTTCCAGTTCAACAGGTAAACCGTGAGTGTCCCAGCCTGCTTTTCGGGGTACCATATAGCCCTGCATGGTCTTATAACGGGGTATCATATCCTTGATTACTCTGGTAAGTACATGACCAATGTGTGGCTTTCCGTTAGCTGTCGGGGGGCCGTCATAAAAAACATACGGTTTACCGCCTTTTCTTTCTTCGATACTTTTCTCAAAGATTTTATTGTCTTTCCAGAATTTCTCGATTTGTTTTTCTCTTTGTACAAAGTCAAGATTAGGGTCAACTTTACTGTACAGCATTTTTATCATAACCTCCTGTGAAAAATAAAGAGAGTTCCGCCCTGATAACAGGACGAAACTCTGTAATACATAAACATATTACGGGTATCGTTCAACCACCCGTTACGGCATACTTCATATGCGTTTCTTTTAACGGTGAAAAGCCGACTTATCTTAGTAGTATATATACATATACTTTCGGACAGTAGCTCGGAAGTGATTGACAGTCTAATGAAATGTCGGACTTTCACCATGTACCAACTCTCTGTGATTTCTTAGAAAACTGCGTTTCTTCGTCAATGCCTTTTTGATATCTTTGTAATGATATCACATTTTTTCGGAAAAGTCAATGATGTTTTTTCTTTTTTTCTTATGCTGTTACTCGCTCTTCAGGAGTTTCTTTGAAAAGCAGGGAAATACACCACAATGCCGAAAGTCCGACAAGCGTGTAAATAATTCGGCTCATGATTCCTGTCTGTCCGCCGAATATCCATGCTACCAAATCAAACTGGAATATTCCTACAGAACCCCAGTTAATTCCGCCGATAACCAGCAGTGTAAGTGCTATTCTGTCTAACATAATTAAAACCTCCTTTACGCCCTTATTATTGCATAAAAGAGGTTTCTTTATTCATTTGTATAAAATTTTTCTATTCTGAAAGGATTGTCAAAATTTGCTGACACAAATTTTGTTTGCGTTTTTAGCCGATTAAAGGGCTTTGCCCTTTAAAATCCCACAAGGGGTTTCCCCCCTTGACCTCACGAACTTTTTGAAAAAAGTTCGACAAAAACTTTTAATTGTCACCGCTGAAAGTCGGTTAAAGATTTCACTTTTGGGGAAATTCGTAAAATTCAGGAACGATACCCTTAACCTAATGCAATCATCTTGTCAATACATTTTCTGGCTTTCGTCATAGTTTCGTTGTCCATGAGGATTTCTTCCCCTCCATCGCCATTCAATGTACGGTATACATCTATCAGGGTAGTCGCTTTCATGTTGGCACAGATGAGGTCTTTGGAAAGCGGATAGAACTTCTTATCGGGACACATATAAGAAAGATGTTCGGCAATACTGATTTCTGTACCGATGATAAATTCTTTTTTGTCTGATTTCTGAGCATAGTTCATAATAGCTGAAGTAGAACCGACAAAATCACAAAGTGCCACTACGGACGGCTGACATTCAGGGTGTACCAGGATTTCCGCATTGGGATAGAGTGTTTTTGCTTTCTGTACATCTCTTACTGTCATTTTTGCGTGTGTCGGACAACCACCGTGCAGTAACTTGAAATTCTTTTCGGGAACCTGCTTTGCTACATAATCCCCAAGATTACAGTCGGGAATGAACAGAATGTTTTTATTCGGTAATTTCTTGACAATCTTTACCGCTGACGCTGAAGTTACACAAACATCACAAACCGTTTTCAGTTCGGAAGTCGTGTTGATATATGCTACCACACAATAATCGGGATATTGTCTTTTAACTTCTTCAATCAATTCCTTATCCATCTGTTCTGCCATCGGACAGCCTGCGATGGGGTTAGCCAGATATACTGTCTTTTCAGGCGATAACAGTTTTACCGTTTCTGCCATAAAACGCACACCGCACATTATCACATTTTTATTCGGGACTTTGGTTGCCTGTACACTCAACTGAAAAGAATCTCCTGTAAAATCAGCAATTTCTACAATCTCTCTTGACTGGTAACTGTGGGCAAGAATACAGAAATCCTTTTCTTCTTTCAGGCGTTTGATTTCCTGCTGAAATTCATAAATATTTTTCACAATCTGTTACTCCTTTATCCAATAACGATAAGTACAATACCAAAAATTTTCTGAAATGCGTAATCAAGGTATAGCTGTGACAATGAAAAGTTTTTGTCCACTTTTTTCAAAAAGTGGCAGATTCCAAAGGCGAAGCCTTTGGTGGGATTTTAAAGGGCAAAGTCCTTTAACTCCCCAAGAAAATCCAAAATTTGCGTAAGCAAATTTTGACCATAATAACTTAATTATCAACCGCTAAGGCAGAAAACTTTTTCTATCCGACATATGTTGATGATACACGACAGAAAACCATTTGTCAAGACAATATTTTTGATAATAAGCTGTTCAATTTAACCTAAAAAAGAGGTAAGTATGGCAAAATAATGAAAAATACTGCCTGCAACCGTAAACAAATGCCATACCGAATGAAAATATTTAACTTTTTTTATTGCGTAAAAAATAACCCCCACAGAATACGCAATGCCACCGATTAACAGAAATATCAACGAAATTTTCGGCATAGCCTGAACAAGAGGTCTGACAGCAAAAATAATCGCCCACCCCATGATAATATAACAGACTACCGAAACCTTTCGGAATTTTTCCAGATTAATTGCATTGAATACAATTCCCAATGCTGCACAACCCCATATAAATCCAAACAGTATCCAACCTGTTACACCCCGTAAAGTAACCAATGTCAGCGGAGTATAGGTTCCTGCTATCAAAAAGAATATAGTCACATGATCCATAACACGCATGACATTTTTAGCTTTCCTGTTGGTGATGGCATGATACAAAGTGGACATAGTATAAAGTATAATCAGTGATGCTCCGAAAACTGCACTGCTGACCACTTTCCACGCATCACCCTGTAACGCTGAAATAACTATCAATACTACCATTCCTGCTACCGACAGCAAAGAACCTACTCCATGCGAAACAGAATTGAATATCTCTTCTCCCAAAGAATAGCGTTTATCAGGCAGTGCTTTTACTTGCTTTATCTCTGCTTTATTCATAAAAAAATCACCTCATGCTAAAATTCGACTTGCAATATCATCGTTTATATTATATAATAAATTTGTTAATAAATGAAGTACATAACAGAAATAATTTTATTTTTATATAACTTATTACTTTAGGAGGAATAAACCTTGAATCAGAGAATTATTATCAGTGCGGACAGTACCTGCGATTTACCGAAAGATTTTATCGAAAAAAATCACATTCTTATCATACCACTACATATTGTTCTGGGTGGAGATACCTATGACGACTTTGTGAACATCACTCCTGATGATATCTATGCCTATTTCGACAAAAAAGGACTGTTACCAAAAACTTCAGCGGTCAATATTCAGGAATATATCGACATCTTTAAACCTGTTGTTGAACAAGGCTGTGAAATTGTACATATAAGTATAGGACACGCCATTTCTACCTGCTATCAGCATTGTAAATTTGCCGCTAAGGAACTGGGTGTTAAAATTCATGTGGTGGATTCCTGTAATCTCTCTATGGGGAGCGGTCTGCTTGTCATGGAAGCTGTGGATATGCTGAAACAAGGACTCACCGCTAAAGAAATTGCCGAAAATTTACGCAATATGACAAGTAAAGTCCAGTGTAGCTTCGTTGTGGACAAAATGAACTATCTTAAAGCGGGGGGAAGATGTTCGGCTGTATCTGCATTCGGGGCAAATCTTCTGAATATCAAGCCTTGTATTGAGGTCGATAATAATGATGGCAGTATGAATGTTGGTAAAAAATACCGTGGCAGTTTATCTAAAGTGCTTATGCAATATATTGACAACAAAATGGAAAGCTATGATAATATCAGTAAAAAAAGAGCTTGTATCATTCATGCGGGAATTGATGAGGAAATTTTTAATGAGCTGGTCGCTTTGGTCGAAAACAAACACTTCTTTGACGAAATCGTTATTTCAAGAGCAGGCTGTACTATCTCTTCACACTGTGGTCCGTCTACTATGGGTTTCATGTTCATGACAGAGTAACATATTAATATACTTCCGCCATCTCTGAGTATCAGTGTAATTGGCGGAAGTATATCACCTGAAAAGATATAGTTGTGATAAATATTTAATCATCAGAAAATTTTTCTGTCCTGTTTTCTGACAGGACTATTTTTTCAAAATTTATCAAAGATATAAGGTGTGATGATATATGGGAAATCTCTACTCCGTTACTTTTGCATGACTTCCGACAACATCTTTCGTAATGATAATTTTTTTATCAATTCTGTTCTCCAGTTCTTTTACATGAGAAATAATTCCTACCAGACGGTTGCCCTCACTTAAATCATTCAATACCTTTATGGCATTATTCAATGATTCATCGTCAAGTGTGCCAAATCCTTCATCAACAAACATCGTATCTAAACGCACTCCTCCTGCTGATGACTGCACCTCATCGGCAAGCCCTAACGCAAGCGATAATGATGCTTTGAAAGACTCTCCTCCCGACAATGTGCTGATACTTCGGGAGGATTTTTTGCTGTGATAATCAATAACATCTATATCCAATCCTGCCTGACTTCTTTTGCTTTCTGCTTTTTTACGGCGTTCCATCTCATACTGCCCGTCTGTCATCGTCTTGAACCTGCTGTTTGCTCTGGTAAGAATACGGTCAAAATAGGTCATCTGCACAAATGTTTCCAGTTCAATTTTGTCTTTGCCGTTTCCTATCTTACCGCTTGCCGTATCGGATAAAGTCTTGATTAACCGACATTCTCTTTCTGTCCTGATAAATTCATCACATTGACTACGGATATTTTCCAGCGTTTTACTGTTGGATTTCAGGTTACTTTGCAACTCGTCTCGTTTTCTGCTTATCATACCTTTCTGACCTTTTAATTCCGCTTCTGCTTTTCTTAACTGCTCTTCGTCCAAATTCGGATTGTCCGCAAGCTGTTCTTCCAGTTTTTTCTGTTCTCCCTTTAAGGTGGCAAT